>CAKOYC010000025.1 GCA_934130265.1 uncultured Bacilli bacterium | reverse complement strand
TATGATGCTGAACTTGATAGAAAGTGGAAAGAAGAAGCTAAAATAGCATATTATAATAAGATAGCTAAGGAAGATGGCCGTGAAGAAGGACGCGAAGAAGGTCAATTTTCTATTATATCTACTATGCTTAAAAACGGTATAACACCAAAAAAAGTTATAGAAATGACTGGAATATCCTTAGAAAAAATCAAAAAGATGGGTTTGTTGTAATCCATCTTTTACTTTAATTAAAAAAAACTAGTACGGGAAAAGCTTAATTCTTTTAGATCATCTTCAAGTTCAAATATTTAATAGTATAATAATTAAAAGGAGATGAAGACTTAATGGAAACGGTTGAAAGAATCAAAGATGCTACTTTTGATATCAATACTATTGGGTTGTATGATGCTGAACTTGATAGAAAGTGGAAAGAAGAAGCTAAAATGGCTTATGCAAAAAAAATTGGTATCGAAGAAGGTCAAGAAAAAGGTCAATTTTCTATTATATCTACTATGCTTAAAAACGGTATAACTCCTAAAAAAGTTATAGAAATGACTGGAATATCCTTAGAAAAAATCAAAAAGATGGGTTTGTTGTAATCCATCTTTTACTTTTAATAAAACTAGTACGAGAAAAGTTAAAATATGTTCTAATCACCCCAAAACTTATCTAATTAATACTATAATAAAATAAGAAAGGGTGAAAGATATGAATAATTTAGGCAATCTAGTCTTAATCATAATAATAATCTATATAATACTAATGCTTAAGAAAAATAATGGAAGGAAGAAATAATTATCTTCTTGGAAAAGCTTTTTCATAAACTTCTTTTAATCTTTCTTTAGAAACATGAGTATATACTTGTGTAGACGATAAACTCTCATGTCCAAGTAGCTCCTGAACGGAAAGAATATCACACCCCTCATTTAATAAATGAGTAGCGAAAGTATGTCTTAACATATGGGGAGAAATATTTTTATGAATAGATGTTTTTTTAATCATTTCATCTAAAAGATAAGCAACACCTCTAGTAGTTATCTTACCACCATGACTATTTAAAATTAAATAATCCCCTTGCTTTCTCAAACTAGGATAAACTTCTTTCAAGTATTTATCAAGTACATCACTAGCATAATCACCATAAAGGACATATCGCTCTTTACTACCTTTTCCAAATATCTTAATTTTTCTTTGTTCTTTATTAATATCATTTATTTTTATATTAACTAATTCACTAACTCTAACACCAGTACCATAAAGTAGTTCTAGAATTAACTGATTTCTTACCCCTAAAGGATTATTCATATCATTTATTGAAAACAACTCTTCTATTTCATTATATTCAAAGTAGTGAGGTAGTATTTTATCCTTCTTTGGTCCTCTAATAAATGAGAAAACATTACTCTTAACCTTATTTTCTTTTTCTAAGTACTGATAATAACCTCTTAAAGAACTTAAATGTCTATCTATACTAGAAGCCTTTAGTTTTCTCTCATCTTTTAAATACATAAGATAAAGTCTAATATCACTATATTCTAATTTTAAATAAGAGAGTCCTTCTCTATCAAGATAGGCAAAAAACTCTTCTAAGTCTTCTCTATAGTTATCAACAGTATAAAAAGAATAATGTTTCTGATATTCTAAATACTCAAGATAATACTCTAAATTCTCCATTTACTACCTTCTTGATAAGGAGCATTATCACCATATGCCTTCTCGTATTCAGCTTCATCTAAAAACTCTTCTTTTTCATCTTGATTGAATCTTGCTAATTGGTCAATAAACTGAACATCTTTATTAACCACTATATTACTAGTAAAGACTGGTTTCTTATTAGTCTTAATTACCAAATTATCGACTTTTTTCTTAATTCTTGGTAAATAAGCATCACGAAAAACCGGATAATCGCAAAACTCTTTTTCTAATGATGCTAAATCATTATCAACTTCTCCATCATCATAACTAGTCTTACAAAATCTTTCTAACTTAAACATATAATCACTTCTAGTATAAATAAGAGAGGAAACTTCATCATAATCTTTATTAACCAAAGCTGCTTTAATAGGAGCAAATGTCTGATAGACTATTTTTTCTCTTAGCGGTACTAAACTAACTGTTCTCTTACCAGTCGCCGTATCTATCGTCTTTTTAGTAGTCATTCCTAAAACTTTATTTAATTCTTTATCATCATAAATAGTCTTTAAAAAATAATTCTTATCACTTTTAGAATCACTTACTCTTATTGAAAACATATTTTTATCAGGATAAATATTACCTATCATATCAGTAAAATACTGATAAGTATACATTGAGGTAAATCTATCAATAGACTCTAAACTATCAAGCTTAACACCATCTATTTTAATAACTTGTTCATTTTGATATTTATTTTTGGCATACTTATTATAATAGCAACCAATTAATTCATATTTTTTAGCCATTAA
The DNA here is from genome assembly GCA_934130265.1 of uncultured Bacilli bacterium. Lineage (GTDB taxonomy): Bacteria > Bacillota_I > Bacilli_A > RF39 > UBA660 > Onthousia. Next base: position 7,653 of record CAKOYC010000025.1, on the reverse strand, counting down.
ACTCACATCCCTTGATATTTATTTATGAATTCATCACGGTATTCTAATAGTCTGTCTTCTTTTATCGCTTCTCTTAACTCTTCTGTTAATTTTATTAAGAATCTAATGTTATGAATAGATAATAGTCTTCCTCCTAACATTTCATCACAAGTGATTAAGTGTCTAATATAAGCTTTAGTATAATTCTTACAAGCATAGCAATCGCAAGTTTCTTCGATTGGAGTAAAGTCTTCTTTGTATTTAGCATTCTTTAAAGTTATCTTACCACTTCTTGTAAAAGCTTGACCATGTCTTGCTATTCTAGTTGGTAAAACACAGTCAAAGATATCAATTCCTCTAATAACTCCTTCAATAATATCGATTGGATCTCCTACTCCCATTAAGTATCTTACTTTATCTTCCGGTAAGTATCTAACACCATCTTCAACCATCTTATACATAACAGGTTTACTCTCACCTACTGAAGTACCACCAATACTATAACCATCAAAATCCATCTTAACCGTTTCCTTACAACTTAGTTCTCTAAGATCAGTAAACTCTCCTCCTTGAACAATCCCAAATAAAGACTGATTAGGATTATTATGAACTTTCTTTCCACGTTCTGCCCATCTAATTGTTCTTAAGACAGACTTTTTCATATAATCATAACTAACAGGATAAGGAGGACACTCATCAAAGCTCATAGCAATATCACTATCTAGTTTATTTTGAATTTCAATTGATTTTTCAGGTGTTAAGAATAATTCACTTCCATCTAAGTGACTCTTAAACTTAACTCCCTCTTCTAAGATATTCTTCTCTTTATTTTTAACAAGAGAAAAGACCTGAAAACCACCACAATCAGTAAGTATTGGTCCATCATAATTCATAAACTTATGTAATCCCCCAGCTTTTGCTACTATATCTTCACCAGGTCTTAACCATAAGTGATAAGTATTAGCAAGGATAATTCCACTATGGCAGTCTTTAACTTCTTCTGGAGTAAGTCCTTTAACTGTTGCTCTTGTTCCAACTGGCATAAACATCGGTGTATCATAAGTTCCATAATTAGTTTCTAACTTACCAAGTCTTGCCTTTGTATCTTTTTCTTTCTTTTCTAAATGATATTTAATCTTTCCCATTACTTACTCCTCCTGCTCTCTTTAATCTCGGTATTCTCTTTTTCTAAATACATTAACTTTCTTTTAATTAAAGTTTCATACTTAGCTAGTTCCTTTTCTATTTTCTCTATATTAGTTTCTTTAATAAATTTACGATATTTATTTCTAATTATTTCTCTATATCTAGTTATCTCATTTAAAGCTTCTTGATAAGCCACACCTGAACCATCATCATTAGCTAAATAGAATGTTAAAAGTCTAATTAATTTTTCATATCTTTTGACTAATTGTCTTTTTGTTATTTCTTTTTTTATTATATAATCAACTACATGAATACTTGATTTCTCTTTAGTATAACTAATAGTTATAGACTTATCAAGAGTTAGTTTACCATCATAGGAATAACTTTTTTCCATACACTTATAAGTTTCCATCACTAACATCCTCCTTTAATAAGTCACATCTTCTCTTTCTAGTCTTTTCTAAAGCTGCTTCCATTCGATACTTTTCTATTTCTTTATGATTACCTGATAACAACACATCTGGTACTTTAAGCCCATTATAGTCTCTTGGTTTAGTATACTGGGGATAATCAAGTAGTCCATTATAAAATGAATCATTTTGATAACTTTCTTTATTAATAACCCCATCTATTAGTCTAGTAACTGAATCAATTAAGACCATAGCAGGTATCTCACCACCAGTTAAGACATAGTCGCCAATTGATATCTCCATATCACAAATACTTCTTATTCTATCGTCAAATCCTTCATAGTGACCACAAATAATTATTAAATGTTTTAACTTTACTAAGTTATTAGCTATCTCTTGTTTATAAGGTGTACCATCAGGAGTTAGTAAAATAACTGTACTTTCATCATCCTTTAAGTCATTAACACAATCAAAGATAGGTTGACAAGTAAGAATCATGCCACATCCTCCCCCATAAGGAGTATCATCCACTTTATGATGTATATCTTTAGAATAATCTCTAAAGTTATGCAAATTAATTTCTATCTTGTTATCATCTATCGCTCTTTTAATAATTGATGATGAAATAACACCAGTAAACATCTCTGGAAATAAAGTTAAAACATCTATTTTCATGACCATCACCCCTAAAGTAATTCTATTTCTATTATTTTTTTATTACTATCTATTTTCTTTATAAAGTGTTCATTATAGGGAACTAAAACTTCTTTTTCATTTATTAGTAATCTTATTATTTTATAGTTATTACCAGTCTCATCTATTGATAAAACCTTACCATTTCCATTAACTTTATATTCTTTATAGTAAATATTAAAGTCTTCTATTTCAGTTAATTCTAGATAACTACTATCTATATATACCTTCTTCTTCATTAAGAATAACACCTCATTAATATTATTAAACCCTTCAAACAAAACCATATCATAATTTTTATGTTTTCTATAACTTTTGATCTTATATTCTATATCATCTATTAACAAGGTATTATCTACTTTAAATATCTTCTTTTTTAAAGATTCATCTAGTTTAGATATTATTCTTATTTCTCCTTTTATTCCATGAGTAGAAACTACTGTACCGATATATAATTTATTCATCTTTATTCCTCAATTCATATAGTAAAATAGAAGTAGCTATAGCAACATTTAAACTTTCAACCTCATTACTCATTGGTATATATAAATTTTTATCACTAAGTTCTAAGTACTCTGGATGAACACCATTTCCCTCATTTCCCATAAGAAGAGCAAAACGTTTCTTTTCTTCATTTTTCAAGGTTGAAACATCAGTTCCATACTCTACTCTAGTTGCATAAATAGGTATTTTTAATTCTTTAAGCATTGGTAATAATTCATCAAAATCATAGATAAGAATTGGTATATGAAAAAGCATTCCTTGAGTAGACCTTACTACTTTAGGATTATATAAATCAACACAGTTTTTAGATAGTATGATAGTATCTATATCAAAAGCTACAGCACTTCTAATAATAGTACCCATATTACCAGGATCTTGTATCTCATCAAGTAATAATATTCTACTACCAATAGTTGTATCATCAAGTTTTTTACATAGTCCCATTATCTTCTGAGGAGTTTCCACTTCACTTATCTTTTTCATCACTTCATAACTAACTACCGTATAAGGTACATCAAAAGGAGTAACCTCACCCTCACAAAGTATTATCTCTTTTAACATATTATGTTTATAAGCTTCTATCACTAAATGACGTCCTTCTACTAAAAACTCATTATATAAATCTCGATACTTCTTCTTACTTAACTTCTTTAAGTATTTAACTTTATCATTATCAAAACTAGTAATTATCATACATACTCCTATCTATCATTTGTCAATGCTCTATATTTTTTATAATCTTTAAAATTTTCTTCTACTATCAACCAGAATCTTTTAGAATGATTCGCTTCTACTAAATGAGAAAGTTCATGATATATAACATAATCTAGACAATTAATATCTTTAGTAATAAGTTCTAGGTTTAACGTAATAACATGAGTCTTAGTATTACAAACACCCCATCTAGTTTTCATCTTTCTAATACGCAAACTTGGTTCTGGTATACTTCTTGTAAAGTTTTGATAACAGTTATTTAAGTGTTCACTAAATACTCTCAAAGCTTCTTTCTTTAACCATTTATCTATATCTATATTTCTACTTAAAAAGACTTTGTTATCTCCTAGTCTTACCTCATCTATATTAGTGTATACTATATCATACTTCTTTCCTAAATAATAAAAGTCTTTTTTCTTTTCTTCTATCCTAGTAGTTCTATCTATCATTCTTTCAATACTTTTTTTATTACTATCAATTATTCTTCTAATTTCTTTATCACTAGTTAATATATTACAAGTAATATATATTTTCAAATCTTCCTTAACTTTAATATACAAATTCTTAGTGGTTCTTTTCTTAAGTACTATTATATCGTAAGTCTTATCATTATAATTAAACTCCATGCAATCACCACCATCTGCCATCATTATACTAAATAATCAGGTAAAAATAAAGGATTAAGCAAGAAAAAAGATACGGGATAAATAGAAAAAAGTCATAATTACCAAAAGGTCATGACTTTTAAGTTTTAGTATTCAATAAGTCTTTCTTCTTTATAACCATCTTTACTATAATAGACAAGATAAGCATTAGAATTATTTATACTACTAATAAAACTAATATCATTATCTATACTTATTAAGGCGGTACCATTATCTAAAGCATAAACTTTCTTATCAGTATTAACTAAATCTTCTTTTAACTCTTTCTTTTTAGAAATATCATTATAATGGGGACAAATTGCTATATCTATAAAGTTTAATCCCTCTATAAATGTATATTTATCAGCTTCATCTCTTAACATTAAGGAATCAGAATATCCTTCTTTAGAAAGCATTATAGCACCTGCTGACATTCCTGCAATAACAGTACCACTATCATATGCATTCTTTAATAAAGATACTAAATCATATTCTTTTAAATCATTTACTAATTTGATAGTATCTCCTCCACAAAAATAGATAATATCAGCATCAGTTATTTTCTTTTCTACTATATCTCTATTATTTAAGATATTTTTCTTCTTTAGATAGGCACAAGTACATCCTAAGTCTTTATAAATTTTTTTCATTGTATCATAATAAGAATCAGAAAAAGAACTAGCTAGTCCTATAAATAAAAAATTAGGATTAGCTTTATCAGTAAGTTCTACCACTTTTTTATCAATTACATCAGTCTCATAAGAGGTATTACCTCTACCAACATCTCCTCCACCAATAAGTACTAGTTTTTTCATAAATTATCACCTTCATCTATCAAGTATAATACTACTGTATTTAAAGTTATTCCTATCATTACTAATCCAATCAATATAAAATTCATCCTACAGTAATCTAAACTTATTGTATATAACTCTTTTAAAGCTAATCTACTATCAAAGATAGTTCTATAGCAAACAACACCTAAGTAGATAGCTAAAGCTATTATTATTAAATTATAACTCTTAGTCTTAATATATATTTCTTTTTTAGAAAACATAGAAAACAAAGTTATAGCAACAAATAAGAATAAAGTTACTAAGAAGAATATTCCTGTCTTACCACTCTTTATAATAATGGGTAGTAGATAAATAGTTACTACTAAATATAATATAAAGGAAACTATTCTAAGATAATATATTATTTTATTAAGCATTATCAAGTCCTCTATCTATACCATCTTCTATTTCTTGTTTAAATTCTTTTTCAAATCTAGGTATTTCTTTTTTTATAACATCAGAGTAGACATTCTTAGTATTTAATATAGCTTTTTTTACATCAAAGATATTTACATCTTTTCGGTTATTATAAAGAGCAAAAGAAAATGCTTGTTGAAGAATAGCTAAGGTTACATCTGGATATCTTGCTCCTGTTTCATAAACTCTTCTATATTCACTAGTAAGGTCTGTTAAAAAAGCCATTATCTTTTCTTTAACATAAGGATCATACATTAAAGTTGCTCCTGTTTTCTTTTCAATTTTAGGTAAGGTTCCCATACAAATAGCTATAGTTTCTTCTCTTGTTGGTTCTTTAACTTCTACTCTTTGAAAACGTCTAACAAAGGCTTTATCTCTTAAGATATATTGTTCATATTCTTCAGTAGTTGTTGCTCCTATTACTTTTATATCTCCTCTATCTAGTCCTGGTTTAAACATATTAGCAAAGTCAAGTGCTTCTCCTTTAGTTCCCATAAGAGTATGAATTTCATCTATAAAAAGAATTAAGTTATGATAGTTTTTTAATTCATCTAGAAGTATTTGAATTTTACTCTCACCAGTATCTGGGTCCATTCCAAGTAAGGCTGACGTATTTACCTTTATAACTTGATAAGTCTTTAAGGCATCTGGTACATTACCTATTTGAATACGATAAGCAAATCCTTCAACAATAGCAGTTTTACCAACACCAGGTTTACCAATTAAAATAGCTGATTTCTCTGGTGTTAAAAGTATAAGTGCTAATTGCTTAATCTCTTCTTCTCTTCCAATAGCAGGATTTGTGATGTATTCTTTTTCAGTAAAGTTTTCACCATAACTTTTTAAAATACTTACCTTGCTTTTTCTTATTTCATCATTCATAAAGATGCCCCTTTCGTTTTCTCTATTAAAATTATATCAAAAAAGTCACTATTAGTCTTGACTTTTTTAATATTTTTTTATATAATATGAAACTAAATGAGGGGGATTTATTATGAAAAAAAATTTTAAGTTTTATTGTATTTTTATTTTTGTATTACTTCTTGTTGGTACTACAAACGTATATGCAGTGAGTAAAATGACTATTACTAAAAAGGATTATATAAGAACTAACTTTAGTGATGGAACTTATAGAAGAGATGCTTACTTTCATACCAATAAAGGTGTTGCGTATTGTATCACGCCTAGTAAAACAAGTGCTCCACAAGGCACAAGACTATCTTATAGTAACACTGTTAATTCTGGGCCTGTTTTATACTTGTTGAATAACTCAAAAAGTAGCTACTTAATAACACAACTCGCTATTTGGAAAGTAAACAATAATTTCATTCCTGCTGCCTATAGTAAAAATCAAAGTATTGTTAACAAAGTCAACAAATTAGCTAAAACTGCTAAGAAGAATTCTAAGTACTCAGTTAATCCAACTATGAAACTATCCAGTTCTAGTTTAAAATTTAGTGAATCAAGTGACGGTAATTACTATGTTTCAAATTCTATTACTGTTACTCATAATAAAATGAGTAAAATAGTAGCAACTGTTTCTGGTGCTAAAGGTGCTGTACTTGTTTCCTCTAGTAATAGTGGTTCATCTCTATCTTTAGGAAATGGTAGTAAATTTAGTGTAAAAATACCAAAGAGTAGTATTTCTTCTACTACCAATATTAAAGTGGCTATTAAGGGAACTGGTAATAAATTAGCTTATCAAAGATACTCTGGAGGTAAATGGCAAGACTTAGTCGTCCTAGTCAAGACACCTAAAACAGTTAATATAGCAGCAAGTGGAAATGTAACTCCTGTTGTTCATAAGTGTGAATATAAATATGGTAAATACTATGATAAGAATGGTAATGTAACTGATAAAACTACTTATTCAATCCAATGTGAGCCTCATACCTGCGAAAAAGTTGGTAATACTTACTTTGGTAAAGATGGTAAAGTAACTGATGAAAATGGTTATAACCTTCAATGTAAGACTCATACCTGTGAAAAGGTTGGTAATACTTACTTTGGTAAAGATGGTAAGGTAACTGATGAAGATGGCTATAATCTTCAATGTAAGACTCATACCTGTGAAAAAGTTGGTAATACTTACTTTGGTAAAGATGGTAAAGTAACTGATGAAGATGGCTATAATCTTCAATGTAAAACTCATACTTGTGAAAAAGTTGGTGATACTTACTTTGGTAAAGATGGTAAAGTAACTGATGAAGATGGCTATAACCTTCAATGTAAGACTCATACTTGTGAAAAAGTTGGTGATACTTACTTTGGTAAAGATGGTAAAGTAACTGATGAAGATGGCTATAACCT
>CAKOYC010000024.1 GCA_934130265.1 uncultured Bacilli bacterium | reverse complement strand
AATCTAAACCATCAAAGGAAAGTACCCTACCAGTTTTGCTAAGTTCAAGATGGTAGCCATTAATTAAAATGTATTTTTCATAGCTAGGTCTTACAAAATATTCTCTTTCTTTAAAACATAAATTATTAATAAATGATTTAGTATTATAAAACTCACTCCAATCTAAATCATTCACAATTGAATCTTCTCCTAACAAGTCCTTAATGTAAGGATTTTCTTCAAACATACTAAAATTAGATGACCAATCATTTACAAGTTCCTCGGTATTTCCAAATATAGTAAAATTTGGATATCTAAGTTCATACCAAACAGCCACTTTTTCGATAAAGTTTTGCATAGACTTAATTTCTTCTTCTACTTTAATTTTCTCATTCCAACTAGGCAAGACAGTAGCATACCAGCTTAAAAAGTCATCAATCTTTTTTCGAGGTAATTTCTCTAATGTGTAGCTTTTATTTGATGCTTCATCTACTTTTTCTTCTTCTGTTAAATCATCAGATAATATCTTTCCAACACTTTTTCTTTCTTCTTTTTTAGAAAGTCCCAATTTTTCCTTTAAGTTTAATAAATATTCTTTAATACTCATACATATCCTCCTGAAATTTAATATTAGTATAACACACAAAAAAAGGAAAAGAAAATTATTTATCTAATTCTTCATAATGATTGTTTTTAATAAACTCTCTAAGTATTTTAGTCAAAGCTCTTTTTTCAATTCTTGATACATAACTTCTTGATATTTTCATATTACTAGCTATTTTCTTTTGGGTTAATGGTACTGTTCCATATAAACCATATCTTTTTTCAATAATATCTTTTTCTCTATCAGTTAATACTTCTAAATAATCGTTTAATAGTAAGACATTATCTTTTTTGCTTATCTCTTCTACAAAGTCAGGCTTTGGAGCTTTTAAAATATCAAGTATCGATATTTCATTACCTTCTTTATCAAAACCAACTGGTTCATTAAGAGAAATATTTTTATTATTTTTATTATTAGCTCTAAAGTACATTAGAATTTCGTTTTGAATACATTTTGCACAATATGTAGTTAGTCTATTTCCTTTACTAGCAAGGAAACTATCAACTCCTTTTATAAGACCAATTGTACCAATACTAATTAAGTCATCTTGATCAACGTTTTTATAATCAAACTTCTTAACAATATGAGCGACTAATCTTAAATTATGTTCAATTAAGTCATTTCTAGCGGTTACATCGCCTTCTTGCATCTTCTTAATTTTTTCTTCTTCCTCTTCTTTTGATAAGGGTTCTTTAAAGACTTGGTTAGAATAACTTGCTGTAAAAGTAAAGAAACCTCTTAAACTATTAAATAGTTGAAATAACATATTATCACCATTAAATAATATGTTTAAATTTGTCTAAAAATACTATAAGTGAACTGGATTAAAGGTAACTGATACTTCTACTATCTTCTTAGTTGCATAGTAATTTAGAAGCTTATCAAGTATTTCATATAAGTTATCTTGATACTGATATTTCAAAATTATTTGATAAGTATAAATATTCATCTTTTTAAAAATTATCGCTTTAGTAGGTCCTAAGAGAATAGTCTTATCTAAATACTTCTTTAAGACTTTTTCACATCTTACCGCTTCTTTAAGACAACTATTTTCATCTTTACCACTAATCTTAACTAATACCAAGTAATAATATGGGGGATATTTCATCATTTTTCTAATTGCCATTTCTTCTTTATAGAAAGTTAAATAGTCATGGTTACTGGCACAACTTATAGCATAGTGATCCTTATTATAAGTTTGAAAAACCACCAATCCTTCTTTAGCTCTACCACTTCTTCCTGCTACTTGGCTTAATAAATCAAAAGTGGCTTCACTACTCCTAAAGTCTGGTATCATGAGTGATGTATCAGTATTAAGTACACCTACTAAAGTGACATTAGGAAAATCAAGTCCTTTTGCAACCATCTGGGTACCAATTAAGATACTAGCTTCTCCCTTACCAAAGCTTTCTATTATTTTTTGATGAGCATTTTTCTTACTAGTAGTATCAACATCCATTCGTAAAACCTTACTATTACCAAAGAGTGATTTAACTTCTTCTTCTATTTTCTCCGTTCCAACTCCCAAGTCTCTTAGAGCCTCTTCCTTACATTCAGGACAAACTTTTGGATAATTAGTAGCATAACCACAATAGTGACATCTTAACATATTATTAGTCTTATGATAAGTTAAGGATATATCACAGTTAGGACATTTCATAACATAACCACAATTCTTACAAGACAAAACGGAAGAATAACCTCTTCTATTTAGTAAAAGAATCACTTGTTCCCCTCTTTTTAAAGTTTCTTCTATTCTTTTAATTAATTCTAGAGAAAAATGTCCCTTTGCTGTAGCTAGAGCTTTATTCATATCAACAAACTCTACTTTAGGTAGACTCCTACCTCCTACTCTTTCCTTAAGGTTTACTAAGTGATAGACACCTTTTAAAGCCCTAGCATAGCTTTCTAGTGTAGGAGTAGCACTACCAAGTATTAACTTAGCTTTATGATATTTACATCTTTCTAAAGCAACCATCTTAGTATCATATCGAGGACTATTCTCCTGTTTATAAGAGTCACTATGTTCTTCATCCATAATTATATAAGATATATCTTTTAAGGGGGCAAAAATAGCACTTCTAGTCCCTACTATTACATTTACTTCTCCCCTTGCTACTCTTCTATACTCATCATACTTTTCCCCTTCTGATAAGGCACTATGAAAAACAGCTACTCTTTTACCAAATCTTTTCTCAAAACGAGCTAAAGTCTGAGGTGTTAGGGATATCTCCGGCACTAAAACAATACTTTGTTTACCCCTTTTTATACCTTCTTCAATTAAAGCCATATAAACTTCAGTCTTTCCACTACCAGTTACGCCATGTAGTAAATAAACAGTATCACTACCATCAATAATTTCTTTAACTGCTTTTTCTTGAAGTGGAGTTAACTTATTCTTTTCTTCTCTTATATCATTATGTTCTAATCGGTAACTTTCTCTTAACTCTTTAGCTAAAACTTTCTTCTCTACTAAAAGATTAAGTCTTGCTTTACTTATCTTTTTTACATCTACTAGTTCTTTTTCACTAACTATTTTATCTTTAATTATATTAACTATTTCTGTCTGTTTATCACTTAACTTAAAGCTATTATCAATAACTTTATAATAAGTCTCATACTTCTTAGTTATATCCTTCTTCTGCTTTATTTTTAAAGCCTTAGGAAGCATTGCTTGATAGCAACTTATTAAAGGAGCTAAAGTATTATAACTCACTGCCCTACCAAGACTTAACATCTCTTCAGTTAAAACTATATCATTATTTACACTAATTATATCTTTCAATTGATAATCACTAGTAATATCATCAACTATTTCTAAGACAAATCCTTCTACTTCTTTCCTTCCAAAAGGAACAACTACTCGTTTACCAACTGCTACATCATCTATTAACTCTTTAGGTATATTATAGGAAAATGTCTTATCAACAGCCCTACTCATAACTTCTACTAGAACAAGTGCTACCATATTTTTTCTCCCTTCGCTTATCTATTATATATATAGAAAATATGTTCGTCAATAGTTTTTCAAAAAAACATATCTTTTTTTGATATGTCTTTTCTAAAAGTTTTTATCTCTTAAGAATGGAGGTAAATCATAGTCACTACCTAAAACTTCTCCATCATCATCGTCATCATCTGTTGATGTATCAATTCTAGGAAGTGGTGAACCATACCCAATCTCTTCTCCTCTACTACGTCTTGTAGGTTGAACATTAGAAAATACTGGTTTTTGTGTTTCTTCTCTAGCTTTCTTATCAAATCCAGTAGCAATTACAGTAACAATTACTTCATCTGATAAGTTTTCATTAATAACAGAACCAAAGATAGTATTAATATCCGTTCCTGATGCTGCTCTTACTACTTCGGCTGCTTGTTCAGCTTCAAATAGAGTTAAGTTAACGCCACCAGTTATATTAATAATTGCATCAGTTGCTCCAGAAATACTAGTTTCTAGTAGTGGACTAGATACAGCTTGTTGAGCAGCTTCTATAGCTCTATCTTCACCCATACCAATACCGATACCAATAATAGCATGACCAGAATCTTTCATAACTGATTGAACATCAGCAAAGTCAAGGTTAACAAGTCCAACTACAGCAATTAAGTCTGAAATTGATTGAACACCTCTTCTTAAGACATTATCTACTTCTTTAAATGCTTCAAGCATTGGTGTAGTCTTATCGATAATTTCTCTTAATCTATCATTTGGTATAACGATTAAAGTATCAACGTGCTTTTCAAGTTCAGATAAGCCTCTTAAAGCATTATCCATTCTCTTCTTTCCTTCAAAAGTAAATGGTTTAGTAACAATAGCTACAGTTAAAGCACCTAAGCCTTGAGCAATTTCTGCAACAACTGGAGCACTACCAGTACCAGTTCCACCACCCATTCCACAAGTGATGAAAATCATATCAGCACCAGTTAAAGCATCTTCTATTTCTTTTTTACTTTCAAGAGCAGCCTCACGACCAATATCTGGTTTACTTCCTGCTCCTAATCCATCAGTAAGATTAGCTCCTAACTGTATCTTAACATCTGCTTTTGAATTATTTAATACTTGTAAGTCTGTATTAGCAACGATAAATTCAACGCCCTTTACTCCAGACTCAACCATTCTATTAACGGCGTTTCCTCCACCGCCACCTAAACCAATTACTTTAATTTTCGCTAATTGATCCATTTCTAGTCCATTTCCCATGTTCGTTCCTCCTTAACTGTTAATCATAAAAATGGTGCAAAAACTTACTAACAATGTTCTCGCTTCCTGTGTTTCTCTTCTTTGGTGATAAAAATGTTTCTACTACATCCTGTGGAAACATAGAAATATCTTCTTCTGTTAATAAACATTTTTTATAAAAATATTTAATAGCTCCAAAGGCACTTGTATATTTATTATGTCTTGCTCCCATCTGTTGCATATCAAGACAACTTGCATTACGGGAAAGAACATCTTCTACTATATAATTAAATCCAGCCAACTCGCTAATACCACCTACTACAATTATATAACTTATTTCCCGTTTTGTTAAGCGATTTATTTCATTTTTTGCAAGTTTTAAAATCTCATTTAATCTTGATTCTATAACTTTACTTATCTCACTTTGAGTAACTGTTATGCTCTTATTTTCCAAGGTTACCACATCAATACTATCATATTTATCAGCATATCTTGGTACAGCAAGAGCAAATGTTTCTTTTAAATGTCTAGCTGTTTTAATATCTACTTTATAAACAAAAGAAATATCTTTATCGACACTACTACTTCCTAAAGGTATATATGAGTTTTTTATCATTATTCCTTTATTAAAGATAGAAACAGTAGTAACATCACCACCAAGATTAATAACACAACCTAGTTTTCTATCAAGAGAATTATTAGAAACTGTATAATAATCAGCTTGACTCTTATGTACTATATCGACAATTGATATACCAAGTGATGATACTATACTAATCAAAGGATATATCTCACTTTTCAAACTAGTAGAAACTACTGCTTTTACAAATAGTTTATTTCCTTCTTCCCCAATAGGATTACTAACACTAATATTATCATCTACCGTAAAGGAAATAGGAAGAACACTAACTAATTCCCTAGTATCATCAAAAGTATCTTTTTTAGCATCAGCTAATGCTCTTTTGATATCACTTCCTCTTACGATATTATCTTTAATATCAACTAATCCCGTCTCAATTGTCATCTTAGCCGTATTAGAAGGAATAAGTAGAATCACTTCTTTAATTTTCATTCCTATTTTTTCTTCTGTCTTTAAAATAGCTAGTTTAACCGACTCTCGTAGTTTTTTCTCATTATAAATAGTATTTTTCTTTATTCCCGAACTTCTAATAGAGGTAGAAGCTAAAACATTACATTTATTATCAAAAGCACTAGCAACAATAACTTTTATTTCTTCATTACCAATATCTAAACTAGTTATAAGTTGCATTTAATCACCCCTATCTTTCATCATTATACTATAAAGTTCTTATCTTTAAAAGAGTTTCTAGAACTTTTTTGCTAGTTTAAGGGTTAAACTCATCCCTTTTTCTATTTTTGTCCCAGCTGGAACACTTTGTTCTACAACATAACCACTACCTTCTAAGGTTGGTGTTATATCAAGTAGTTTTAATACTTCCTCCGCTTGTTTCCTAGATAAACCGGTTACATCTGGTACAGTTAGATTAGTATCATTAGTAATTAAGAAGACTTTAGAGGTAGTAGTAAGTTTCTCATTAGCACTAGGATACTGAGAAATAACTTTATCCCCATTACCAATTGTTACTATCTGCATACCTTTCTTAGTTAAATCTTCCCGTACTGTATTAATATTTTTATTTTTATATGATGGTAATTTATACGTTATTAGTTTAGAGACACTCTCATCAGTTGGACTTGTTCCATAGTATTTACTTATATTAACTACTATTTCTTTAATAGCATCCCAGATAACTTTTTGTTTACCTTCAGCTGGTCTTTTAACAGATGCATAAATAATTACTTTAGAATCTTCTTTTGGATAAACACCAGCGAAAGATGATATTATATCACTACTACCAGTTAAATAACCGCTACCATTTTCATCAGCTATTTGAGCAGTACCTGTTTTTCCAATTAAGTCATAACCTTCTAGTTTATAACCTGCTCCTGTATTACCATGACCATTAACAGTTTCCCACATTAAGTCTTTCATCTTGTTAACTGTCTCTTCACTGGCTACTTTATTTACTTCTGTCCTTTTTCCTTCATAAACTGTTTCATTGGTATTAGGATCTACTATCTTAGAAACGATATATGGTTTTAACATTACCCCTTTATTAGTAAGTGAGGTTAAGGCTTGAATATTTTGAATCGGTGTTGTTGTTATACCTTGACCAAATCCAGCATTAAATATTTCTGTTTCATATTTAAAGTCTAGTTTACCAGTTGCTTCATTAGGTAAAGTGATACCAGTCTTCTTAGAAAAGCCTAGTTTCTTAAAGTAGCTTCTTAACATACTAGCATTCATATGTCTTTCAATTAAGTTAATGACTCCAACGTTACTAGATAGAGCAAAACCTTTATCAAAAGTTATATCACCCCAACCAGCTCTATTCCAGTCACCTATTTCGGTTCCATCTTTAGTTACGTATACACCTGAGTGATAAGTTTCATTTCCATTATAGACACCATTTTCCATTGCAGCCATATAGGTAAATATCTTCATAGTACTACCTGGTTCATAAGGAAGAGCAATATTAAGGTCTAAATAGTTAGTCATATTTCTTTTATTAGGGTCAAATGAAGGAGAAGTGGCAGTCGCTAAAATTGCCCCTGTATTAGCATCAGCTACCATGATAGTAAACCATTCAAATGAAGATGTTTTCTCTGCTTCATCTAAGGCTTGCTCGACAAAGAACTGAATATTATTATTAATAGTTAGATAGATATTTTTCCCATCTTCTGCCTTTTTACTTACTTCCTTAGTACCAGCTATTTTATAACCTCTTAAGTCTTTCTGATAAGTAGTATAACCATCAGTTCCTGATAAAGTTTTATTATAATACTTCTCTAGTCCCATTTCCCCTTTAATAGTACTATTATCACTATCATCTTTAGCATAACCTACTATATAAGATAAGAAATCTCCTTTAGGATAATATCTTTTAAAACTTTCTTCAAAGTCTAATCCAGGAAGATTTAAAGCTTCTATTTTCTCTTTAGTTAATTCTGTTAACCCTTTTCCTTTACTACCAAACTCTGTTTGATAAACATTTTCTTTATTTAGATAAGTTAATATTTCTTCTTTACTAATTCCAAGAATAGGTGCTAACTTTTCTGCTGTTAAGTCTTTATCTACAACATGTTGAGGTTTATTTTTATTAGTAGTTCTTTTAGAATCTAGATAAGCGATTAATTTATAAGAAGAAACATTTTGGGCAAGTACTTCATTATCACTAGTATAAATAGTACCTCTTTGAGCTTTAATAGTATCAGTCTTAGTAGTTCTTTTACTAGCTAGTGACTGTAAGTTTACCCCATCTACATCTTTAGATAGACCAAGCTGTACTACTCTTGCAATCATTAAAACAAACAAAAAAAGAGAACCTACTATAAATAACTTACTTAGTTTAACAGTATTTCTAGGTTTCTTTTTTCGCATAGTTTCACCCCTATTTTTCATCTTCTACATTCTTTATATTATTATTATTATAACTTAATCCCTCACTTTTAGCAACCTCTTCTATTTTATCAAGTGATGCTAATTCATTTATTTTCATAGATAAGCTTTCATTAGTTTTATTCTGAGCTTCTATTAATTTCTTTTGTTTTTCTACTTCAAAATTAATTTGTGCTAAAGTAGCTTTTGAAAAAACAATGGTTATTGGCAAACTTACTAATAAAGTAATAGCAAAAATATAGAGTAAGCGTTCAAATTTACTCATCTTGATTCTTTTTTTCACTTTTTTTCTTGTCATATAAACCAAGTCCTTTCTATTTTATTCTTTCTATTACTCTTAGTCTAGCACTATGAGCTCTATGATTTTCTTCTTCTTCCTTATCAGTTGGTACTATTCCTTTTTTAGTTATTATTTTAAAGTCTGGTAATTTATCTTCTGGTATATTAGGAAGTCCTTTACTAAGGGAGTCTGTCTCACTTACTTTTCTAAAGGTGTCTTTTACTATTTTATCTTCTAAGGAATGGAAGGTTATGACTGCTAGTCTTCCTCCTACATTAAGTAAGTCTAATGAGTCATTTAGTGATGATATTAAAACATCTAATTCTTTATTAACTTCTATTCTTATCGCTTGAAATATTTGTTTAGCCGGATGTTTTTTTAATCTTTCTTTAATTGGTACTGCTTCTTTGATTATAGAAACAAGTTCTAAGGTTGTATTTATTTCTTTCTCGTTTCTTTTCTTAACTATATTTCTTGCAATATTTCTTGCAAATTTACTTTCTCCATATAGTTTAAAGATTCTTGCAAGTTCTTGTTCACTATAAGTATTAACTACTGTTTTAGCGGTTAGTGGATTATCTTTATTCATTCGCATATCAAGAACGGCATCATTATTATAACTAAAGCCTCGCTCTTTATTATCTAACTGATAACTTGATACTCCAAGATCATATAGTATAGCATCTACTTTAGTAATATTCCTTTTTAAAAGTTCTTCTTTTGCTTCACTAAAATTAGCATGAATTAATTCAAAGTTATTACCTATAGCATTAAGACGATTTCTACTATAGGTAAAAACTTCTCTATCCTGATCGAAGGCGAATAAGTATCCCTTTTTTATTCTCTTTAATATTTCACTACTATGTCCAGCAAAACCTAAAGTCATATCAACGGCTACATCATCTTCTTTTAAAGAAAGAGAATCTATTGCTTCTTGTAGTAAAACACTTTTATGTATTTCTTTCATTATTAAACAGTCCTTCCGCTAGTTTTATTTGTGGATATAGTAGTATTAGTTCTTTATCATCCTACTTTTCCTGATTTTAAATTTTTCTACTATACACTCTTTAGTAGGTATATTAAGTAGCAATGATAAATAACTTTTTTACTTGTCTAAGTAGCAAGTGGCGACCCCTAATATAAAGATTAAATCGTCTTTTTAATTTTTATAAAGGTAGAAGAGAAAGCTTGTTAGTTATGGTTTTAAGTCTTTGGAATCACTTCGTTCCAAGCTAATTTCCCATAAAATAACAACCCCCCTACTTTGCTCCACTTTACTCCACTGCTTATTATTATAATACCTAATCTCTATTTTTTTGTAAATAGATTTACACTTACTTTGCAAGACATTTTTTTACATTTTGTCGTTTCTAATGTAAAGTAATGTAAAGTCAACTTATGTTCTTTGCCAGTAACCTAATAAATTTTTTAAATTTGTGAAAATGAAAGTGAATTTTCACAATTGACAAGTTCCAGTGGTATCTATTTACTAAATTAAGGGTAGTTTTTAAATACAATTTTGCTTTTTACACTTTAAATATACCCTAAATTTGCTATTTTTCGCTGTTTGCAATTAAATTTTTATTGTGATAGATTAGGTGGCGAAAGGAGGAAAGCTATGTTTAACGATATAACAAAACTAGAAAAGTTTAGGGATGATTTAGTAGCAACTGGTAAAGTTATTCCTGCCAACTTTGATCCAGTTTTTAAAATTGTCATGTTAGATTGTCCTAATTATCTTGCTTTTCTAGTTAGCAGTTTCACAAATATTCCTAAAGA
>CAKOYC010000023.1 GCA_934130265.1 uncultured Bacilli bacterium | reverse complement strand
ATAATTGGTATAAAACAAATATGACAAGTTATACTTCAAAATTAGCAGATGAAACATTCTGTAGTGATAGAAGTATAACAAGTGGTTCTGGATATTTGACTACACAAACGACTATATATGGAGCCTATACCCGCTTACAAGATAGAAAAACACCAAGTTTAAAATGTAGTCAGGAAAGCGATAGATTTAAAGTATCAAATACAAGTGCTAAGCTAGATTATCCAATAGGATTAATCTTAGCAGATGAAGTAGCACTTGCTGGAGGAAAGTTAAGTTCTGCTAATACTAATTATTATATATATAATGGTAAATACTTCTGGACGCTTTCTCCGTCTGACTTCGCTTCTAACGACTCGTTTGCGTATGTTTGGAGTGTGGTGCCATCAGGTAGTTTGATTCCGTGGCATGGCGTGGCGAATTCGTACGGGGTCCGCCCAGTTATCAACCTGAAAGCTAATACGCTGATAACTAAAGGTGATGGCTCATCACTAAATCCCTATTCAATAGGATGATGAGTAAAAAATTGAACATTTGAAAAATAATGCTCTTTTTTTGTCTTAAAATATGATATTATATTACTAGATAGGATGGCGATGTAGAATGGTTAAAAATCCAGGTAATTCTTTTACACTGTTAAGTTTAATTTATATTATATTATTAACAATTGTATACCTTTCAAAGCCACGTGCTAAAAACTTGGAGACTAAAATATATAGTTATATAGTAGTAACTTGTTTAATAGGATGTATAGTTTCTCTTGGTACTTATTTCTTTATGTTTCATATAGATATGTATCCAATATTAAATGAAATATTTGCAAGAAGTTATTTACTGTTTATCTTAAGTTATACTTCACTAGTTTCTTATTATGTTCTTGCTATATCAATAAATGATAAACTATCAGATGAGAGAAAAGAAAAATATATATTCTATAGTAAAGTAGCGGTTATGGCACTAACTATCTTTTCTTTTTTACTAGCACTCATACTTCCGATGGATTATGTTAGTAAGAAAGATATAGTTTATTCAACAGGACCTGCTGTAAAGTTTGTTTTCTCTTTTACTAGAGGGTATGCAATTTTATGGATATTAATACTAATCACTAAGATAAAAAGAATAACTGAAAAGAAGTATTATCCAATGATATTATATATTATCTTAGGGGGTATGATTTCTTATATACAAGGAGCTCATCCAGAATACTTATTATCAACTTCGATGATTGTATTTGTAACATTTTTAATGTACTTTACTATTGAAAATCCGGATGTAAAACTAATTGCTCAACTAGAACTTGCTAAGACAGGAGCAGAGAAAGCTAATAGAGCTAAGAGTGATTTCTTATCAAGTATGTCTCATGAGATAAGAACTCCCCTTAATGCTATAGTTGGTTTATCAGAAGATATAGAAAGCTATAAAGAGAGGGTACCTAAAGAAGTAGTAGAAGATACAACAGATATAAAAAATGCATCAGATACTCTACTTGAAATAGTAGGTAATATCTTAGATATTAATAAAATAGAAAATGATCACATGGAATTAGTAGAACAAGAATATAACTTTAAAGAAGAAATCACTAAACTAGCTAGAGTAACTGCTACTAGAATAGGAGATAAACCAATAGAATTTGAAATGAATTTAGCTGTAGATATACCAGATATTCTAATAGGTGATAAACTTCATGTTAAGACAGTTGTAAATAACTTACTAACTAATGCTATTAAATATACAGATAAAGGAAAAGTAAGTTTAACTGTTAAATGTATTAATAGAGGAAATAATTGTAACTTAATAATAAGTGTTCAAGATACTGGTAGAGGAATAAAAAAAGAAAATATAGAGAAACTATTTACTAAATTTGAACGTTTAGATGAGAAAAATACTACTATTGAAGGAACAGGTCTTGGACTTGCTATTACTAAATCATTAGTTAACTTAATGAATGGTAAAATAAATGTTCAAAGTAGATTTGGAACAGGATCATTATTTGTAGTTAATCTTCCCCAAAAGATTGGTAAAAGAATAGATCCAAAGAATAATGATAAAATAAGTACAAATGATAATATTAAAATAGATACTAGTAGTAAAAAAATATTAATAGTAGATGATAATAACTTAAATATAAAAGTTACTACTAAGATGCTTAAAGATTTAAATTATCAAGTAGATGATTGTACCTCTGGAAAAGTTTGCTTAGAGAAAATAAAAAATGGTAATAAATATGATGTTATTTTAATGGATATAATGATGCCAGAGATGAGTGGAGAAGAGGCTTTAAAAGAACTTAAGAAAGATAGTGATTTTATTACTCCAGTAGTTGCTCTTACTGCTGATGCTTTATCTGGTTGTGAAGAAAAGTATAAAAACTTAGGATTTAGTGATTATCTATCTAAACCATTTAAAAAAGATGAACTTGATGAGAAACTTAAAAAATTATTAGGTAATGATAATAAGATATCTTGGGATAATGTTGATGAAGTTGTTATTTGTAGTGATAAGGAGATGGATTAATTATGAAAAATATTACAATACTAGGAGGCGGAGTTTTAGGTAGTCAGATAGCTTATCAAGCAAGCTATATGGGATTTAAGGTAGTAATATATCTTAGAAGTGAAGGAAGTATAGAAAGATGTAAGCCTAAACTTACTAAACTAAAAGAAACTTATATAGAGGCTATTAATTTAATGGCTAAAGATAAATCATATGATACTTGGTGTAATGGAATATCATCATATGATGATTTTGATAAAGATAAATGTTTAAAGAAAGCAGAAGATGCCCTTAACAATATAAAACTAGAACTAGACTTAGCAAAGGCAGTAAGTAATGCTGATTTAGTTATTGAATCAATGAGTGAAGAGTTTGAAGCTAAAAAAGATATGTTTATAAAGCTTAGTAAGGTACTACCTAGTAAAACTATAGTAGTTACTAACTCATCTACTATGTTACCAAGTCGTCTTGCTAAGTATACAAATAGACCAGATAAGTTTTTAGCTCTACATTTTGCTAACTCTATTTGGAAAAATAATATAGCAGAGGTAATGAAACAGAAAGATACTAAAGAAGAATACTTTAATATAGTCTTAAACTTTGCTAAAGAAATTAATATGATACCATTACCAGTTAGAAAAGAAAAGTCAGGTTATCTTTTAAACTCTATGTTAATACCTTTCTTGTTTTCTGCTCTTGACTTAGTAGTAAATGAAATATCAGATCCAGAAAGTATTGATAAAGCTTGGACTTTTGGAACAGGTTCACCTGAAGGACCATTTCAAATACTAGATACAGTAGGGTTAAAAACAGCTTATGATATAGTAGAAATGTATGTTAAGATACCATCTTTTCTAGCTCCTTATAACTTTAAGGGAATGCATAAATTACTAAAGAAATACTTAGACGAAGGAAAACTTGGAAAAGCTAGTGGTGAAGGATTTTATAAATATGAGAAGTAGTAATGATAAGGGAGAATAATATGAAAAAAGAACTAATATTTAGTAGTTTATTAGCCGTAATGATAGCAGTTATTGGTCTTACTAAGTTTGCTTTTAAAAAAGATATAAAAGAAACTAAAGGAGTAGATGTAGTACCTACTATGGAAGACGTTATTACTAAAGATAGTAGTTGGTGTCCTACTTTTCAGTTGATATTTAATGATTTAAAAAATGATATTGTAAAACAAGATGTTAAGTTTGATAAGAGTAATACCTTTCTAGATAATTTAAATAAAGAAGAGTTTAAGGAAAGTGACATATCAAGTGATTATTATTATAAGACTTATGGAGTTAAAAGTATTGAACTTAAAAATAAAATAATTAAAGGAATAAAAGATAAATTTAATCAGAAAAGTGATATCTTAGATAAGTTTGATTTTACTAATTCATCTCCTAATAACTATTTCTTTTATAGTATGTTATATAGAGAATTTAAATATCCTAAGAAATTTAATAAACTAGCTAATGGAAAATTTAATGATAAGTATGATAGTATTAAATACTTTGGAATAAAAGATAAAGATGAAGAGTTAGCTAAACAGATAAAAGTACTTTATTATAATAATGAAGTTGATTTTGCTATTAAGTTACTTACGACATCAAATGATGAAGTTATAATTAATAAGAATCCTAAGGGTAATAACTTTAGAGAAATATATAATAATATAACAAGTAAATCTAAAGAATATAAAGATAATGAGTTTACTATAGATAGTGATTATTTTAAGATGCCATACTTAAGTCTTAATGTCATGAAAGAATATAAAGAGTTAGAAGGACAACCTATTAAAGATAGTGAAGGTAATTTAATAGAAATAGGGACAGCTCTTCAAACCATTAAGTTTACTCTAGATGATGTAGGAGGAAAAATAAAAAGTGAGGCAGGCATGAATGTAATGAAATCATCTATTGAGGATAATAAATCAAAAAGATACTTTTATGTAGATAAGACTTTTGCTATCTTTCTTAAAGAAACATCTAAAGATAAACCATACTTTGCAGCAAGAGTTAATGATATAAGAAAATTTCAATAAAGTATTGACCGGGAGTTAACCTCCTGGTTTTATAATTTAATTGTACTAAAATTAAGGAGGAATGAAAGATGAAGAGTTTAGTAGTTTATTTTTCTCATACAGGAGAAAATTATATGAATGGTGCTATTAGAAATATTACTAAGGGTAATACTGAGATAGTTGCCGAAGAAATTAGTAAGTTAACAGGAGCAGACTTATTTAAAGTAGAAACAGTTAATGCTTATCCTTATAACTATCAAGAGTGTTGTGATGTAGCAAAGGATGAGCTTACTAATAATATAAGAAGAGAGATAAAAAGTAGGTTAGATAATGTAGATAATTACGATGTAATCTATATTGGTGGATCTGTTTGGTGTGGACATTATCCTATGCCAATCTTTACGGCTTTAGATGCTGTTGATTTTACTGGTAAAACTATTAAACCATTTACTACTCATGAAGGGTCAGGTTTAGGTAGTGTTATGGATGATGTTAGAAAATTATGTCCTAATGCTAAAATAGAAAATGGTTTAAGTATTGTTGGTAGTAGATCTGAAAATGCTAAAGAAGAATTAGAAAGTTGGTGTATATAATGGTTAAACAAACAGCAGGAAGAGATCAATTAGGTGGCTTTGCTGATGAATTTGCTAAATATAATGATGATTTATTATTTGGGGAGATTTGGTCAAGAGAGGATAAATTATCTTTAAGAGATATAAGTATGCTAACAAGAGCTATTCTTATGGGAAAAAGAATCTTAGATAGTAGTTTAGCTTATCATATTAAAAATGCTAAGAATAATGGTTTAACAAAAGAAGAGTTTGTAGAAATAGTAACTCAGCTAGCTTTTTATACGGGATGACCTAATGCTTGGGCAGTGTTTAAAATGGGAAAAGAAGTTTATATGGAAGAGTAAAAACTTGTTCTTATTACAAAAAAACGGAAAAATGTGAAAATATGTATCAAAAAATATAGGAAAAATGTGATAATTACATGCTGAAAGTATTGGAAAAATGTGATTTTATGCTATTGATGTGAAAAACAGGCAATATTTCATGATAAATAATAATTATGGAAATATATAA
This sequence comes from uncultured Bacilli bacterium, assembly GCA_934130265.1. Taxonomy (GTDB): domain Bacteria; phylum Bacillota_I; class Bacilli_A; order RF39; family UBA660; genus Onthousia. The sequence continues at coordinate 4,836 of CAKOYC010000023.1, read as the reverse complement.
GCTATAGACATACGAAAACCTGTATGTCCAACTATTATAAAAATGTGATAATATATATTTGAGATGAAAAAATATCTTAGAAAGGAATGATGTTAATGAATCAAAAAAAAGAATTTGATAAGGAAAATGTTTTTGGTTTAGGAAAGGAAAATATAGATTTTGCTAAGTACTTTATTGGTAAAAGTTATCTTAATCCTTTGACTAATCCTAAGGAAACTGTGTTTTTAGCTAATGTTACGTTTGAACCAGCTTGTCGTAATAATTGGCATATTCATCATGCTGCTAAAGGTGGTGGACAGATACTAATTTGTACAGCAGGATATGGTTGGTATCAAGAAGAAGGAAAAGAAGCAGTAAGTTTAAAACCAGGAATGGTAATTACAATACCTGCTAATGTTAAACACTGGCATGGAGCTAAAAAAGATTCATACTTTAGTCATATAGCTATTGAAGTACCTGGTGAAAATACATCTAATGAATGGTGTGAACCAGTAACTGATGAAGAATATGACAAATTAAATTAAAATATAAATAGTGGGAGGTTTTGTATGAAAAATGAGATAATTCTATTTGAAAATCAAAATGTTAAATTAGAAGTTAATATGAAGGATGAGACTGTGTGGTTGACTCAAGAACAAATGGCTAAATTGTTTGGAAAAGCAAAGTCAACTATTAATGAACACATAAAAAATATTTATAAAGAAGAGGAGTGTTTGCAAGAACAAACCATGACTAAATTCGGAAATTCCGAATTTAGTGGAAAACCAACATATTATTACAATCTTGATGTAATAATTAGTGTTGGATATCGTGTTAAATCACAAAATGGTATTATCTTTAGAAAATGGGCAAGTAAAATATTGAAAGACTATATGTTACAAGGATATGCAGTAAATCAAAAAAGATTAGAGTATCTAGAAAAAACAGTTAAACTTATAGATATTGCTAATAGAATAGATGAAAATCTAAATAATAGTGATGCCCAAGAAATTCTAAAAGTAATAGGAAACTATTCAAAGGCACTTGATCTTTTAGATGATTATGATCATAGAACATTATTAAAACCTAAGGGAAATAATAGTAAAAAACAAATAAAATATGAAGATTGTTTGGATGTAATTAATAAATTAAGATTCAATCAAGAAAGTAATCTCTTCGCTATTGAAAGAAATAATGGATTAGAGGCAATAATAAATAATATTTATCAGACTTTTGATAATAATGATGTTTATAAAAGTATAGAAGAAAAAGCCTCTAACTTCTTATATATGATTGTTAAAAATCATGTTTTTATAGATGGTAATAAAAGAATAGCCGCTACACTATTTATCTATTTCTTAAACTATTATAATATTTTGTATAAAGATGATAATCAAGTGATTGATAATAATACACTTACTGCTTTAACACTACTTATTGCTGAATCAAATCCAAAAGAAAAAGAAATTATAATCGATTTAATTATGAACTTTTTAAGTTAGAAAGAAGGATATTATGAATAAAAAGCCAGTAGTATACTTTTCATATACTGGCATACTAAAATGATTGTAGATAAAATTAGAGAAAAACTAGACTGTGATATTTTAAAAATAGAAACAGTACCATATTCAACTGATTACGATACAGTAGTTAATGATGAACAAAATAGTGAAAGAAGTGATTTTTTACCAGAAATTAAAGAGATAAATATAAATCTTGATAATTACGATGAAATAATTCTAGGAACTCCTGTTTGGTGGTATAGACCAGCTCCTGCTATTAGATCATTTTTAACTAAAGACGATTTATCTGGGAAAACAGTTATTCCTTTTGCTACTAATGCCGGTTGATTAGGTAAAACATTCATTGGGATAAAGAATATGTCTCCTAACTCTAATATTAAAAATAATATGAATATAGTATTTGAAAGTTATTCGGATAACTTAGTAACTAATGAAGATGAAATTGATAACTGAATAGATAATCTTTAATTAATAATTATATGAGAATTTCTTTTTATACTAAGTTAGAAATTCTCTTTTGTTATTTTACAAAAGAAATGGTAAAAAACAACTCGATTTCAACAAATAAGATATAAATACATTTCTGAATTATTTACTAATGTTAAAAAGTTTGATAAACTTAGTTTAAGTTTGGAAGTGATATTGATGAATAAAAAGGGATTTACTTTAGTTGAATTATTAGCAACAATAGCTATTATGGGATTAATTACTATTATGATTACTCCTTCGATTATTAAATTACAAAATTCTAATAAGCAAAAAAAGTTTGAGGTGTATGAAAAGGTTTTAGTTGAGGCAGCTAAACTTTATGTTCAAAAAGAAGGAGAAGATATTAATAAATTTGGTATTTCTGATTGGATAGGTTGTGTTGAAATTTCATATCAAGATTTATTTAAAAACGATTTTATTAAATCTTTTGATGATACTGATTATGATTGTAGTGGTTCCAAGGTACGTGTTTATCGTAATACTAAGGGAGAAACTTACACTTATAATTTGATATGTAATTCAAAAAATCCTAAGAAAAAGGATTATTCTTCAATTAATATTGAAGACGGTGAATGTAGTTTGTCTGTATCTGAGTAGTAGGAAGTGATTTTATGGAACTTTTATGTCCAGCGGGAAATAAGGAAAGTTTAATAGCAGCTATAAATAGTGGCGCGGATGCTGTTTATTTATCAGGAAAGAAATTTGGAGCAAGAGCTTTTGCTGCTAATTTTTCTAATGAAGAATTAAAAGAGGCTATTAGAATAGGAAAAATCTATGGAGTTAAAATATATGTAACGTTGAATACTCTAGTAAAAGAAAATGAAGTAGATGATTTTCTTAATCAAGTAGAGTTTTTATATTCTAATGGAGTAGATGCTATTTTAATGCAAGACTTTGGAATGATTTGTTTATGTCTTAGAAAGTATCCTAACTTAGAGATACATGCTTCAACTCAGGCTCATAATTCATCCCTTCAAGGAATAGATTTTCTTTATAAACTAGGAGTTAAGAGAGTAGTATTACCAAGAGAAATGAGTCTAGATGAAATAAAACTTATTAAGACACCTATAGAGAAAGAAGTATTTGTTCATGGAGCACTTTGTGTTAGTTATTCAGGAAGATGTTTAATGTCCCAAGTATTAGGGGGTAGAAGTGGTAATAGAGGAGAATGTGCAGGGTGCTGTAGATTTAAATGGAAACTGTATAAAAGTGATAAACTATTAAAAGAAGGATATCTACTTTCTATGAAAGAATTAAATCTAAGCGAAGATGTTTTAAAGCTAATTCCTTATGTAGATAGTTTGAAAATAGAAGGTAGAATGAAAAGCCCTACTTATGTATCTTTTATAACTAACTATTATAGAAAAATATTAGATGGAGAAAAGATAACAGATATAGATAGAGAAAACTTACAAAGCCTTTTCTATAGAGGATATACTAAGGGTCATCTATTAAATAGTAGTGATTTAGTAAATACTAAGTCACCTAATCATATAGGACTTCCTATTGGCAAAGTGATTGATGTAAATGATTCTAAGATAACGATTCTGCTTGATAAAGAATTAAACCAAGAAGATGGAATTAGATTCTTAGAAAGTGGTAAGGGACTAATAGTTAACTACCTTTATGATATGAAAGATAGATTAATATCTAAAGGTAGTCCTAAGCAGAAGGTTACATTAGATAATAAGATAGGACTAACTACCTTGGATACAGTGTCTTTAACTACTAATCATAAGTTAATGACTAAGTTTGATAATATCACTAAGAAAGTTGATATTGCAATCAAAGTAATTGCAAAGATTAATGAACCATTAGAAATAACCTTTATAAAAGATAATATTGTAGTAAGGGAAAAAGGTAACATTGTAGAAAGAGCTAAAAGTGCTATAGTTACTAAAGAGAGAATAATAAGTCAAGTTAAGAGACTTGGTAATACTCCGTTTAATTGTCATGAGATAGATGTTTTACTAGATGATGATATATTTATTCCTATGGGAGAGATTAATGTCTTAAGAAGGACTTTAACAGAAAGATTAATTGGTAAGTTAATGATGAATTTTAAAGAACCAGTAATTAAAGATATTAATCTAGATTATATTAATTCTAATGATATTGATATTAATAATTATAAATCTATAGATGAGTGTCAATTTGATATTAAAGATAGGAAAGGTATTATTCATGAAATAATAGATGGTAGAGAAAAAGACTTCATAGCAGCTAGTAGTTGTAATATAACAAACTCATATACTGCCTATTTCTTAAGTTATTATGGTTATAAAGGAGTTTTCTTATCAACTGAACTTACTGATTACGAACTTAATTATTTAGCAAGTAAGATTAAAGAAAAAACATCTATTAAATTATTTGTAGAAAATAATATCAATAATAAAGTAATGACTATTAAGGGTAATATACTAAATATAGATAAGTCTAGTGATTATTATTTAATGGATCCTAAGAATAGAAAATTTAAAGTTATCTATGATGGAAGATTAACTAATATTTATTCACCATATAAATTAGAACGAAAAGAAACTACTACTAATTGTTGATTGACATTATAAAATGTACAGATTTTACATTTTTAGTTTACACTAAGTTAACATGGGGGGGGGGTATTAAATGACAATATCCTCCTTTTAGATATCTATAAAAGATAGACTGATATTATAGGTCTATTCTTTTTTTATTGAAATAAAAAAGTACTGGTTCTATAGTCAATTGATTAATGTCAAATTAAATGATATGATTAAAATGTCAAAAATAATGATATTTATAAAATAGAGAGGTGGAGACAGTAATGAGAGCAGTAATATCAAACTGTCAAAGAAGTAATTTT
>CAKOYC010000022.1 GCA_934130265.1 uncultured Bacilli bacterium | reverse complement strand
ATTAATCTCTGCAAATATTGCTTCTGCAGGTAAAAACATAATAGCTTGTCTACTAGTAACACCTTCAATTATATATTTATCTGCAATAGCATCTATATGTTTTTTTACATCTAATTTAAATTGTTTTTCAGCAATTAATCTTTCTTCTTTTGATAACTTTCTATCAACCATCTTTTGGTAATGTTCTAGAGGAAATTTAGAATCAATACCAATCGTTCCTAAAGGTGATGGTGCGAATAAAATACAATCAACAATAGTACCATTTGGTAGTGGATATTGTAAGCGATAGATAGTATCGTTCTTCTCTCCAAAGATATTACTCATTAAATGTTTTAGATGAACCTCGCCATATATTCCTCTTGTTTTCTTATCAGTTAGAATACTTTGAAGAGAGATTATATCACTTGATAAAATATCTATCTTCTTTTGAGCTTCATCTATCTTACTAAGTCTTTCTATAACATTAGTAAAAGTCTTATTAGTCTTTTCAAAGTTTTGATCAAGTCTTAAATTAACCTGTTCATTAACTGCTAATAGTCTTTTTTCTACTTGTTCATTTAAGTGTTCAAAATCACTATGAAGACTCTTATTTAAATCATCTTTAAAGCTTTGTAATTCTTTCATAGTATTAATCTCTAATGTTTGTAATCTAGTAGTTATTTCTCTTTCGTTAATGTTTTTCATTAAACTTATTACTAGTAATATTAGGTTTACAATAAGTAAGCCAATAATTATATAATTCATTTTTCTTCACCCTAAATAAATTATATATTACAAACATATTTTTGGTCAATTATTATTTTTAATTTCTAAATACCCTTCTTTTATACTATAAGTATTAAATCCTAAAGCATTTAAATAGTTAGAAAGTTTCTTACTTTCTATCCCACTTTCACAAAATAAATAGTACTCTTCATTTCTTTTTAGATAGTTATTAGGATAACTTTTTAATGCTTGATATGGTATATTTATTGCAAAAGGGAGTGTTCCTCTTACATATAAATAGTTAGCTCTTATATCGATTAGATTAAGTTTATCTAGACTAGAAAAATTTTTAATTGATATTTCATTCATACGTATCACCTAATATATGATATGTAACTTTTTTATAATGAAAAAGGCAATTAGTCTAAAAAAAACAAGTTTTAATGAACTTGTTCTCCTGTTATCCTTAGTTTTCCTTTCCACGTTTGACCACTAACATCACCTTCGGCTGTTCCTGAAACCCACAATTTAAAGTTATAACTTATAGTAGTATTACTATTAATTGTTCCACTATCTATGACTTTTTTACTATTAACAACTAAATCGCTTAAATTTTTAACGGTACCAACTACTGTATTTTTAGTAAGCATACATCTAATATTTTTATCAGCTAATCTAGTATCCCCACTATCTACACTAACATCATCTAGATATATACTATAACTTGCATTTGAAGTACCTGTATTTTTTAAACTAAAAGTAAAACCTGATAGTTTCTTTCCATCATCATCTGTCATAGGATAAGTATCTGTTAAGGTAATGGCATTCCCCTCTGTTAAAGTTAATTCTAACTTACCTACAGTAACTTTATTTCCTACTGTTCCAGCTCTACTGTATGAAAAAATAGATACAGCTAGCGCTATAAGAACAATAACAAGAGCAAATAACATTACTAATAATAATTTATTATTTTTTCTTAAGCTATCCATATATAAACCACCTTACACTGTAAGTATACCATAGCTTATTAATAAATAGCAATAATTACTAAGGCATTTTTTTCTTTTGTAAGTTTACAACCTCTTTATCATTAACTCTATAAGAAATAACATTTACATCATAATTGTCAAATACAGAATAACCAATCGTATAAAGTACTTCTTCTTTAACTTTACCACTAGAATCAAATAAAGCATCATTAAAGTTTAGAATCATTACCTGGTCATCTATACTTTTATCAAGTAGTGTTAAATCCTCTCTAACTATACTCATTAAATTAGGTTCATAAATATAACCGGTAGTTAGTTCTTCTATAATTATATCTACTTTATCCCTTGAATCATTTGTATATGATGTAACTGGTACATAGTAAGAATTATCATTAACCTCTTCTAAATAATATACTACTGTTTTATTTATGTTATTAGTTTTAGTAAACTGATAACTTTTATTTATCCCGAAGTCTCTTTTTAAAGGATAATTAATTTTTTCTTTACAATTAGGATACTCATCTAAAGTTTTATCCTCTACTTTAATCATAACTTTGTCAATATCATCTAACTCTGTTAAACTATAAACAATAGATTCTATCATTTTCTTTTCTAGTTTATTACTAACTTTTAAAATATCTTTAGAAAAGTTAAGAGTTACTTGTTTATCATTAATAGTTATATTTTTAAGTTTAGTATTAACTGGTATTACTGGTTTCAAAGAATCAGTATACTTTAGTGAGTTAGACTCAGTTAGATAAGAGATAATTGTTTTTATATTTTCTTTTAAGTTATTACTATCTAAAAGTACTTTCATCTTTACTAAGTAGTTATTTTTATCAAGAAGATAGATAGAATGATTTCCAAGTGAAGTTACATATTCTATTTCTAAAGATACATTTTTACTATTTAGCTTATCTTCTATCGGAATAGTATAAATAGTCATAATAATAAAAAGACTCATAGTAGTAATAAAGGCTTTTCTTATCGCTTTTTTCCGTAACATATAATTCACCTAATATATATTATGAAAAAAGTACTTTATCTAGTACTTTACAAATGTATTTCTTTTAATTTTAATAGTTCTACTACTGCACTACTTCTTCCTTTTACTCCAAGTTTTTGCATTACATTAGATATATGATTTCTAACTGTCTTTTCACTTATTTTTAAGATAGTAGCAATTTCTTTCGTAGTCTTACCAGTAATTAATAATTCAAAAACAGTCTTTTCTCTAGCAGTTAGTATCTTTTGATGCATCTTAACTCCCCTTTCCCCATAAGTTATTTACACTATTTCATAGTATCATATGAAAAAAAGGATTTTTGTTGTGGGTAAAATCCTAGACTATTTTTCAAATTTAACAGTTATATTTTTCTTTTGTTTAAACTCTTCCTGTACAAGACGCATAATATTATTAGCAAGAGTGGTATCATGTTTTTTAGAAACAGCAACTACTTTTATTTCACTGTTATCTATTTTTATAAAACAAGATAGATTATATTTTTCTTTTACTTTCTTTTCTAGTTTTTCTTCTTGTCCTTCTACTTCATTTAGGTATTTTAACTGCTCATAGGCATTATTTTTTTCTTCAGTAGTAGCATCTTCTTTAGTCATTGTCTTTTTTAAGTCACTTTTTTCCTCTTCTCTTTCCTCTTCTTTACTAACTCTAAGTGCTGTTAAATTATCACTTTCTTTTACTGTAGTAGTATCTTTCTTAACTGTTTCTTTTTTATTAGCAGCATTTTTAGCAACCAAGAGATCATTTGGCATTGTAATATAGTAGACACTAAGCACTAGTATTAAACTAAAGAGTGTTAAAAACCACAAATTCTGTTTCTTTATCATTAAATATCCTCCCTTAATTTACTACATTCTATGTAAGGGATAATCTTAGTAGAACAAAAAAAGTGATTAAATCACTTTAACTCTTTAAAAGCATTATAGACTGCTATTTTACCATATTGATAACTAATAGCTCCTTGTTGATAAGCAATATATGGATCTCTTACTGGCCCATCACATGATAGTTCGATAGATGATCCATTAGTAAAACTACCACTTGCCATAATAACTTCATCATCATAACCTGGCATAGGAGCAGGATAACAAGTAGAAAAAGAATCTATTGGAGAATATTTTTGGATTCCTTGACAGTATTTAATTAAGTCATCTTTATTTTCAAAAATAATACTTTGAACAATATCTGTTCTTAAAGAATTATATCTAGGTTCTACTTTATAGCCCATCTTTTCTGCAAGATACGCGGTTAAAACTGCTGTTTTTAAAGATGCTGCTACTACAGAAGGAGCAAGAAATAATCCTTGATAAAGACTTCTATTAATACCAAGTGATGGTCCTACTTCTCTTCCTTCACCTGGTAAGGTAAGACGTTCTGCTACTAATTCAATTAAGTCATGACGCCCTGCTACATAAGCTCCATTTGGAGCAATAGCACCTCCTAAGTTTTTGATTAGGGAGCCTACTATGATATCGGCTCCCACTTCACAAGGAGTTTTATCTTCTACTAGTTCACAGTAACAATTATCAACCATAATAATTATATCTTTATTAATATCTTTTATAAATTTAATTACTTTACTAATCTTTTCAATATTTAAACTAGCTCTAGTAGAATAACCCTTAGATCTTTGTATTTCAATAACTTTTATCTTTTCACTAGTAATAACTTCTTTTATTTTTTCATAATCAAAATCATTATCTATCAAATCAACTTGTTTATAATTAATATTAAAACTTTTTAGACTAGACTTATTATCTCTAATACCAATTACCTCATCTAGCGTATCATAAGGCTTAGAGGAAATACTAAGTAGTGTATCACCTGGTCTTAAAAGTGCAAACAAAGTAACAGTTAAGGCATGACTTCCAGAGATAAACTGACTTCTAACAAGAGCATCTTCACTACCAAGTACTCTACTAAATACTCTTTCTAGTTTATCTCTACCTTCATCATTATAACCATAACCAGTAGTAGAATTAAAATCTGTTTCACTTACTTTTTCTTCTCTAAAAGCATTTAATATCTTTATACTATTTGCTTCTTCTTGTTTTTCTATTTTTTTAAACTCATCTTTTAGTTTTTCTTCTATTAATTCTAAATTCACATCAATCACTCACTTCAATTAAAAAATCATCTTCTGTAAAATAGTTTTGTTCATCATAAATACTATAAACATTAAATGCTTTATAAACATACAATTTATTATTTTTTATATAGTAGTGAATATCATCTAAATAATCCTTATCTCCTCTAAAATATAAGAAACAGTTATAATCACATTCACCACTGTAATAATCTTTATTCAAGGCATCATTATAAAAATAAGTAAATTTATCTTCTATTTTATTAGAAACGTCGTCTTCTGTCAAATTGAATTTATCAAGTAAATCCTCATCTGATAATACTGACAAGTCAGAAAGATTAATATTATAAGTTCTAAAGTCAGGATAATACACTTTATCAAAATAAGCTACTTTTACAACAAGAGATAATATTTTGTCACTAACATCATAGGTATAAGAAATAATACTAGTTGGATTACTATAATATTTATTTACAAATTCTTCTAAATCTTGATTTAGTTTTGCTATATTTTTACCTTTCATATTAATATATGGTACTTCACTTTTTTTACCATCTATTGTTCTTTCTTTAACTGTATAAATAAGAGCTTTACTTTTATCAGTCTTTATTGTTTTAATAGCATCATTTTTAAATGTTGAAGTATATAAAGAGATAATTATAGCAAAAACTACTAATCCACCAATAATCAAGAGTGTCTTTTTTAATCTTATTTTTTCTTCTTCATTAAATTCAATTTGTCCAAACATCTTTTTATTCCTTTCTTATTAATATGCTGGGGTTCCATAGCCATAAACATAACCAGTAGCTCTAGGTCTTGTTCTTTCGGCTACCATATCACTAGTATTTCCTTCAATCGTATAAACATTATTAGCATCTGATTTTACTACAATTCCAGTGTGAGATCCTCCACCTGGTCCAAAGAAAACAATATCGCCTGGTTGTGGAGTATACCCACTTCCTTCTTTATGAAAAGCATTTTTACTTTGAAACCAAGATACACCATCACTACATGATGCATATTTAGGTATTATTCCCGACTCTATAAATCCAGCTTGGTTGGCACACCATGATACAAACATAGCACACCAAGGATCACTAGCACTAAATCCCATATAATTTTCATATTTCATATGTGTACCATCTGCTTCATTATTACCAATTTCTTTTTTAGCTATATTTATTAGTTTCTGAGCTCCTTCCCCTGCTACCCCACTACTGTCACCACTACTTTGATATTTTTTTAGACCTGACAAATCACCAAACATCCCACTAAGACCAGTTCCCTTCTCTGTTCCTGCTCCATCTTTGTATACAGCAAGTCCAATGGTTTTTGATGATGTTTCTGAATTTTTAAAGCAGCTTAGAACACTAAATTTAGCTTCTGTTGTATCTGATAAAGTATTAAAATGAACTATTATATCTAAGAAGTTTGGAACAATAAAGATGATAATAGCAGCCATTATTTTTTTAGCAATACTACCTACTCCTTTTTTATCATCAGGATTTATCATTAGTTTCCCCATATTAATACTTGCAAAAAGAATTAAAATTATGGGTACTATTACACAAACCATTTTAAAAAGTGTATATAAAAGATTTAAACTGTTAGCTACTGCATAATCGGAACAAGCTGAATTAAGATCCACTAAAAACTTTATCATTTTATCCCTCCATCTACTCTAATAATTGCATTATTTATATAACTTGCTTTACTACTTGCTAAAAAAGTAACTACGTCTGCTACTTCTTTAGGAGTTGCAAATCTATTTAAAAGTATTTTATCTTTTTCTTTTTGTTCAAATTCTTCATCTAAATCGGCACTCATTTTGGTTTCAATCCATCCAGGACAAACACAATTCACTCTAACTGTTGGCGCAAAATATTTAGCTAAATTACTAGTAAGAGAAATAAGGCCTGTTTTAGCAGCATCATAATCAACACTTTCTGGATAATTTTCTCCTAAAGCATTATTAGATGAAATATTTATTATTGTTCCTTTTGCATCTCTTAGTAGGGAAGATAACTTTTTAGAAAGAAGAAAAGGAGCAACTAAATTGACATCTAAAACATCTAAAAACTCTTTCTTCTCTTTTAACAACAAATCAGTATCTTTAGAAATAGCGGCATTATTTACTAATACATCTAAATAAAAATAATTTTCTTTTATATCATTTACCATCTTATCTATTTCTTCTTCTATAGTTAAATCAGCTTTATACATTCTAACATTTCTTTTATATTTATTTCTAATATCACTAGCTAAATTAAGTACTCCTACTTCATCATTATGGTAATGAAGAATTATATCAAAACCAGCTTCTGCTAAAGAAAAAGCTATTGCCTTTCCAAGTCCACCGGTACTACCTGTTATTAAAGCTACCATTTTATCACCTACTCTACTGTATATAAGAAATTTTCATCTTTATAAAATTCTTCTTCACCAATATTTGAAAAAATCATAAATCCATGAAAAAACTTTAACGTGTTATCTTCTACATATAAGTAATTTTCTTCATCATAAGAGTCAACTTTTCTTCGTTCTAAGAAACATGCATAATCACATTCATTCTTATTTAAATATTTTTTATCAAGTTCACCCTGGTAATATTCTTCAAACTTATTTTCTAAAGTCATTGAAATATCATCATCCGTTTTATTAAAGGCAGCAAGCAATTCTTCATCTTCTGCTAATCTATTAGTACTTAAAGAAAAATTATATGTTTTAAATACTGGATAAGTATAGCCTGTCTCTTCATCTACTAGCAATGTTATAGTAACTAATGAAAAATAATTATTGTTGATACTATACTGATAATTAAAAGATGATTTACCATTAGATACAACTTCATCATAATCCTCTTTTATCTCTTCATTTACATTTTTGGTATCTGCCCCATCTATAGTAACAGTTGGTAAATAAGAGGATATTTTAGTACCTGGTATTGTATAACTTGCAGATTGTTTAATAAAGTTAGAAGATTTGACCTCATCTTTTTTTACTATTTTTACTAGTGATATTATAAATATAAGAACTAAAACAGCTACTATTCCTATAATTATATATCTTCTAATTTTTAATTTTTTCTCTTCAAATTCCATACAATTCTCCTATCTTGATATTTTATCACCATAATTTTTCTTAAATACTGTAGCTAATTCATGAGCGATTTTCTCTTTATTAGTTTCATATTTTGCCATAGCTGAATTGTTATCATAAAATTCAACTTCAATATAAGTCATAGGAATACCTAAGTTTTGAAAATATCTTTGATTTTGTAATCCTTGAGCTATATTATCATTTGCTTTACCTGTATATTTAACAACAGCATCTTTAAGTTGTTGATCAACTTTTGATATACCAGCTGATCCTTGCATGAGCAAAGTCCCATTTGCTTTACGTGGTCCATCAACTGCATTAAAGTGAATTTCAATTACATGAGTGAATTTTTTAAATTTAGCCTCATTATCTTTAAAAGCTTGCGTACTATTACGCATCTCTACATATAGTGATTTATTCATTTTGTCATCTGTTCCACCTAGCATTTCATTAGCAATAGATGCCTTTAAATTCATCCCATCAAGTTCACTTTTTAAAAGTTTAGCAAGTTTTCTAGTTTCTGTTGGTTCTACATAGGTAGTACCTTCTTCACGGCACTCATTATCACCGCCTTGGCTACAATATGGTGAATAAGAGTGACCTGCTACTATTAGTATACCACCATCACCTTTACTAGTACTAGTTGATGTATCATCACTCTTAGTATAATTTTTTAAACCTGACAAGTCACCATACATTCCACTAAGGCCTTTACCAGGAGCTGTTCCAAGACCAGACTGATATTTCCCAGTACCTATTTTTTTATTAGCTGCTACTGCAACTTTATAGCAGGTAGAGAAATTAAAAATCTCGCTTTGATTAAAAGATGCATAAGAAAGTAGATTCATTACTACATTTAAAAATGATGGTATAAGAAAAATAATAACTGCAGCTCCTACTTTTTTATAAATCTTTTTCATTCCGTCTTTTTGATTTGGATCAATTGTCATAGATAAAAGAGAAATAGCTAACGAAAGGATTAAAAGAATTGGTACTATTACGCAAACCCAAGTCATGCCTGTATGAAATATTGTTATCCCTCGAGCTAGGGCTGCATCAGAACAAGTATCAGTTATTGTTGTTAACAATTCCATAAAATCACCTTTCTTTTTTCTTACTTACAGCAATCCCATCTCCTACATCATGAATAACTGTTTCATAATTTTCATTATTTTTTAAAAAGGTAATATAATCTTTAATCTTTCTTACTATTCCTCTTACATTACGACTTTCTATTTCTTTTTCATTTTTATTAACTAAACCATGAAAGTACATATTATCGGTTATAATGTAACCGTCTTTTGTTAAGTTTCTTTCGAATAACTCGAAAAACTTTTGGCTCTGAGCTTTAGCAGCATCTATAAAGATAAGATCAAAAGTATCATCCAGTCTAACATTTAAAGCATCTTGATAGATTAAAGTTATTCTATCTTCTAGTTTACACCTCTTAATATTCTTTAAAGCTTCCATATACCGTTCACTATCTCGCTCGATACTAGTCACTTTCAAGTTTTTATTACATAAAGCCATCATGATAGCCGAATAACCAATAGCAGTACCAACTTCTAAGACTTTAACTCTTTGATTTTTAATTATGAAATTAGTTAAAAAATCAATTCCCGCATCTTCCATAATCGGTACTTTATTTTCTTTGGCATAATCTTTTATTTCTTTAATTATTTGATAGGTTTCATCTACCATATCCAATCACCTTTTTCTTTTAGTTCTTTTACTTTAGCACTATGTTCACTACTAGTCTTAGTATAATAAACATTCCCATTTTTATCTGCTACAAAGTAGTAATAATCTGATTTTGTTGGATTAATACTAGCTAAAACGCTTTCCTTTGATGGATTACAAATAGGTCCTACGGGAAGCTTACCAGCCATGGCACTACTTCTAGTGTTATAAGGGTTATAAGTATTAAACATTTCACTAGTTAAATCTTTATCCATTGCTTGATTAAAAGCATAATAAGTAGTAACATCACTTCCAAGATTCATTCCCTTACTAAGTCTATTTTGAAATACTCCTACTATTAGCTTTCTATCAGTATCTTTTACTCCTTCTAGTTCAGAAATAGATGCAAGTGTCAACACTTCATGAACATTCATTTTACTTAATGTATCTTTATAAGGAGAAAGATTTTTTTCTTCTTGATCAAGTAAAGTTTTAATGACCTCTTCCACTGTTACATCTTTATCTTTAAAGTTATAAGTATCAGGTGCTAAATACCCTTCTAATCCATAGTAGATATTACTATCTAAAATAGCATCAGTTAAAAACCAATAAGACTTTATTAAACTAGTTAAATAAGTAGTATCTTTCATCTTAGCAAGGAATTCTTCTTCACTAATATTAGTAGATTCACTTACTACTTTAGCATAATCTTTAATAGTTTTACCTTCTTTAAAAGTAATAGAAATATCTGTATTAGAAGCTCCTTTTTCAAGCAGTGATACAATATTATCTAAACTCATATTTTTACTTAAATAATAAGTTGAAGCTTTAATACTATCTCTTCTATTAAGTTTCATATACACTTTAAAAAAGAATTCGTCTCTTATTAGATACTTCTTCTTTAATAAACTAGCTATTTGACTAGTACTCATCCCTTGTTTTATTACTACTTCTACTTTAGCATTACTACTTTTATCAGTAGGACTAACTTGATACTGATATAACCCAAACATTCCAAGGAGTAACAC
>CAKOYC010000021.1 GCA_934130265.1 uncultured Bacilli bacterium | reverse complement strand
GTCTTTGGGAGCTGATCTTGTTGCTTCGTCATAGGAAACAAAGTTAGAAGAAGCGATACCTACATTGGCACTACCTTCTTTTTTTACAGTAAACTTATATGAATAAGTCTTTCTAGTTTGACCCGGGCTTTGAACATAATCAACTACATGAGTCTCCCCACTAGTAAGAGTTAATATACTACTATCATAGGAAACATTAAACTCCCAAGCTCCAAGACCTGATGGTTCATTAACTGTTACATTAACTGTTACATTTCCCCCTACTACTCCTTCACTAGTAGTACCTGCTACACTAATACTAGCAGCAAAGACATTATCTATACCACAAAAAAAGAAAAAGGAAAGAAGGAAGAAGATAAATATTTTCTTTTTAGTCATTTAAATCATCTCATTTCTGTTCTATTTTACTATATCCTAATAAACTTTTTTGAATTCTTAAAAGGTCTACTACCGTGATTAAACCATCTCTATCAACATCACTAGCGATTAGTTCAGCATCACTTAAGTTATTATTACCTAGTAAGTATTTCTGACATCTTAATAAATCTATAATACTAGTATTGCCATCACCATTATTATCTCCATAAATAACTACTTTATATTCTTTACTATCTTTAGAGTTAGAAATTGTAACTGTATCTCCTGTTGCTAAAGCATCATTTTTATTATTACCATATTTATCTTTTAGACTAGTTACAGTTAATCCAGTATAGATAGTTTTAAGTTTATTTTCTAGATTAGTTTTGGAAGTGTTAACTTCTATTCCTGATAGGTAATTATTAGTTAAGTGATAACCACTAGCTACAATTGCTTCATTTATAGCAATAACAGAAACTTCTGGAATTTCCTCTTTCTTATCATCATCAGTCTTTGGTGTTTCACTAACTCCTGGCATATTTTCATAAACTGGTATTAAAAATTCATAAGTTTTATCTAATAAGTCATTATTCTTATAACCTTTATACATGGTTAAAGCTTCACTAGCCGGAGCTTTTATATTAGACATATATTGATGGGTATAAGTTGAGTTTAAGGCATTAGGACTTACATTGAATTTTTGAAGGTATAGAGTATGTTGATTAGCACTTATATAACCATTAACAATATATAAGGCTCCCCCAATAATAGCTTTTTCCTTACTATCCCATGGTCGCATATAACTAGTTACACTAGCGTCATACCCACCATTTGCCCAGATTAGTCCTCTAATTACTGGACTTTGATAACTTCCATATGCACCAATATTATAGAAATTATATATACCACTATAAGATGTATCCGTTCCACAGTTATTTAGAATAGTCCAGTTATCACTATTGCGATAACGATTTATACATTCTCTATCTTTTGCAAAAGTAAATTTTGCTCCATCTATACCAGTTGAACCACTAGCTCCTTTTTCTTGTCTTACTCTACTAGCAAGATAGGTAGGACTTGCTCCTGACTTTTCAGCAGCCCTCATGAAATAGTTTAAATATTCATTACTATCCATAAACGTATTAGAAATTATACTCTTAACGGTATCAGTTGTTTGAATAGCTTTATTATATTGTAAGTTTTCAAACATAAAGATTCCTTCATCCGTTAAAAAGTTTCTAGGATCCATAAAGTATCCTACAGCACTACTACTTGCTTGATACCAGCCTTTTTCTTTAACTGATTCAATAAAGTTACCATTATCATCTTTTTTTCTTAGTGACTCATCACTTCCATTTACTAATGATATCTCACCAATTGTTTCATTTCTTATTGCCTCATTATAATCTAGATTAGTCTTAAGAGCATTAAAAATCCAGTTAGGATGCTTTTCATGTAGGTTTTTAAGGGCTGATAAATAACTTTCATTAAACCCCTTTGCTAGCATTTCTTTTTCAAAGTCAGCTTCTAAGTTAACATCACTTTCTTCTAATACCGCTTGATCACTTGAACAAATATAGCCAGTTACATCCTGATAAGTTACCTTATACCAAGGTGATCTACAACCATAACCACTCTTATTAGTTTTTTCAACTACCACTACTTTACTAAGAGTTGGTAAGACTCCTTCATCACCAATAGATGTAATTCTTGAACCAGATGGACTATCTTTAAAAGCTTTTGGAGTATTTAAAACAATATATTCTTTGGCATATACATTAGGCATCATAAAAAATATAGCTAAAGTAATAAGACCAAATAAAGTTTTCTTCGGCATAAAAGCCACCTCCCCTAGTATCTAAATTATACCATTAAATCGACAATATTTGTCTTATTTAGACTTAATTAATTAATACTTTACACTAGATTTTACTGTTATTTAGCTAGGAAGATTGAAAGATATAAAAAAATTAGCTATAATGATAAGGTATAAGTGGAGGAAAAGTTTATGGAAAAAGATGAGAAAAAAGAAAAAAAGAAAAAAAAGAAAAAGTATCGTCTATGGTTATTTATCCTTACTTTAATTACGATACTTACAAACTTCTTTGCTATTTATGAAATACTTTTATTGGGACCGGTAGAAGAAGTTATTAGATATGTGATTATTGGAATATTTCTACTGATTGATTTAGTATTTTTCTTAAAGATGAAAAAGAAGAGGAAGAAGAAGGAAAATAAAGCTAAATTACTTACTTTCTTCTTGATACTTTATTTACTACTAAGTTTATTTATCGGAGTAGTTATAATGTATTTATATGGTAAGTTAGAAAATGTTAATAAGACTTATGTTACTTATTCTAGTAGTTTAATTACTATGTCTAATAATAGTATGAATAAGATTGATGATGTTAAAGATGCTAAGATTGGTCTACTTAATGACAAGACATCTCCTGATGGTTATCTTATCCCAAGAATAATTATTAAAGAAAATAAGTTAGATGATAATAATAAGATTAAGAAGTATGATGACTATAATGCTATGATTGCTGATTTATATGATGGTACAATTGATGCGATGTTCATTACTACTAACTATCCTAGTTTATTTCAAAGTATTGAAACTTATCAAGATATAGCAACAGATACTAAGATTATTTATACGAAAGAGAAAAAGATGTTAAAGAGTTCTACTAGTAAAAGAGAAACCGCATCTACTGGTAAAAGTATAAGTGAACCATTCACTATATTGTTAATGGGTGTTGACTCTACTGATGAAGGATTATCTAAAAACACAGTAGCTAATGGGGACTCATTAATATTAATTACTTTTAATCCTAAGACTTTAAATGCGACAATGCTTTCTATTCCAAGAGATAGTTATGTACCAATTGCTTGTTGGAGTGGTACCCCTGAAAATAAGATTACTCATGCTGCTGCTTATGGAACTGATTGTATGATGAGTACTATTGAAAATTATTTTGATGTTAAGATTGATTATTATGCAAAGATTAATTTCCGTGGACTAGTCTCTCTTGTTAATACTTTAGGGGGAATTGATGTTGAAGTACCGCAAGACTTATGTACTGATAATTCTAATCGTGAAGGTTATGTTTGTATTAAAGAAGGTATGCAACATCTAAATGGTGAACAAGCCCTAGTTCTTGCCCGAAACAGAAAACAACTTGCTAATGGTGATTTAGGCCGTGGTCTTAATCAACAGATTGTTATTCAAGGTATTATTAATAAGGTTAAAGATATGTCTAGTGTTAGTCAAGTTATGGGAGTTTTAGATACTATTTCTAATAACTTAGATACAAACTTTACTACTAAGCAAATACTATCTTTCTATGATATTGCTAAAGATATAACTACTAATGCTCTACAAAAAGATGATGCTGATTTAATTAATATTGAACAATTATTCTTATCAGGAACTGGACAAATGATTTATGATGAGCGAAGCAGATTAGTTCTATGGGACTATATTCCTAATAAGGAAAGCAGAAAAGATATTATTAATGCTATGAAAGTTAATCTTGGTAAGAAAAATCCTACTATGATTAAAGAGTTTTCTTTCTCTATTAATACTCCTTATGAAAAAACAGTTACTGGTACAGGACCTTATAAAACAGCATCTACTTACACCCTTTTACCTAATTTCATCGGAGATAGTCAAGCAGCTGCTCAAGCTTGGGCTTCAAGAAATGGTGTTAAAGTAACATTCAAAGGAACATCAGGACACGTTATTGCTCAAAGTTATCCTGCTAATAAAAGAGCTGACTTAGTAAGTGGTTCTGTAGTTCTTACCTTATCAGGTGGTTCTAGTTCTACAACTAGTAACTCTTCTACTACAACCGATAATAAAACTACTACTAAAGATAGCAAAACAGAAAATAATAATAGTGATAACAAAAATGATGATGAAGATGTAATACCAGTTACTCCTCCTAAAAAAGATGATGATAAAGCATCTGAATCAGAAGATAAAAATAAAGATACCAATAAAGAGGAAGATAAACAACCTAGTGAATAGTCCGGATTGGACTATTTTTTACTTTTATGATATAATAGGGCCATTCAAAAGAGATGGGGTAAAATATTATGATTAATGATGATATAAAAGTGGCTCAAAAAATAGTAAGTCATAGTAAAAGTAATGTAAGTGAAAAACCATATCATAGTAATTCGTTTATTTATAGAACTACTAATGAAGAAATTAGCAAGTATCAATTCTTACTAGAAAATAAAGATTCTATCCTTTCAGTAATTGCTTCAGGTAATCAAATTTTAAATAATATTTTTGCAGGTGGTAAAAACATAACTGGATTTGATATTAGTACTTTTCCTAAGTATTATTTAAATCTACAAATAGGAGCTTTAGAAGTTTTTAATCTAGATGAGTTTATAAAATTTTTCTATGAAGATATTGAAGACTCAGAGTATGATGACATGTATGATTTGATTCATCCTTTTCTTGATAAAGAAACAAAGTTATTTTGGGATGGTCTATTAAACTATTTTGATTTTAGCGAAATAAAAGACTCTACTCTATTTTCTAGTGAACCTGTTTTTATAGATAAAGTACAAAAAGAAAATGTTTATTTGCACTCTACTAATAATTACAATAAACTTAAAACTAATATTGCTAACTCTAATATTACTTATTTAACTGGTGACATTTTTAAGCTAGCTAATTCTTTAAAAAGTGGCTATGATCTCATTAATCTATCATCTATTGTTTATTATAATGATCAAGAGGATTATAAAAAATTGTTGAGTAACTTACCATTAAATGAGAATGGTGAAATTCTGACTTATCTTTATGATACTAAAATAGCTTCACATTTTAATTTTCCAAACTGTGAAACTCATAAATTCCCTGACAGTAAAGCAGGGATGCTTGTGTACAAAAAAATGAGATAAATTAATATCTCACTTTTTTATTCATAATTATCAGCTTTTACTTCCATAAAGCTTTGTTTATGATTACATACAGGACATACATCTAAAGCATCTTTTCCAATATAGACATGACCACAATTACGGCAAATCCATAACTTATCGCCATCTTTATGGAATACTTTATTATCTTTAACATTCTTTAGTAATGTTAAGTATCTTTTTTCATGTTCAGCTTCTATTTTACCAACACTTTCAAATAGATAAGCTATTTTATCAAATCCTTCTTCACGAGCAGTATTAGCGAATTCTTTATACATTTCTGTCCATTCGTAGTTTTCACCAGCAGCAGCATCTTCTAGATTTGTAATAGTTGAAGGAATTTCTCCTCCATGTAATTGTTTAAACCAAAGTTTGGCATGTTCTTTTTCATTATTAGCAGTTTCTTCAAAGATAGCTGCTATTTGTTCATACCCATCTTTTCTAGCTTTTGATGCATAATAAGTATACTTGTTTCTTGCTTGACTTTCACCTGCAAAAGCAGTCATTAGATTTTGTTCTGTTTTACTTCCTTTTAGTTCCATTATTATTCCTCCCTTTTAATGATTATCTTCTAAACAGTTGGAACATATTCCATATCCAATAAAATCAAAAGTATTAACTTTTCTATTAGAGAACAATTTCTTTAGCTTTTCTTGTTCATTATTATTATAAAATATATCCTCTATTTTCCCGCACTTCAAACACTGAAAATGGTAATGATCTTTAGCAATATCATATCTAAGTTGATGATCAAGGGAAGCTATTGTTAATACTTCACCAGTAAGGCTTAATTTATTAATTACTCTATAAACAGTCGCTTGTCCAATGCTAGCATCTTCTTCTTTTACTAATTTAGTAAGTTCTTGTAAAGTAGGATGGGAATGACAATTGTCTAATACTTCATAAATTTTCTTTTTTTGTTTTGTATTACGTTCCATCATATCTCCTTATTGATAACCATTATCAATTATATAATAACATATTTCACTTAAAAGTCAAGAAAAAAACTATCTTTCATATCTTCTCTTTTACTTTTTTATAAGAGTTTTAGTACTTTTTTTAGTCTTCTCTAATCTTTTTCGCATTCCTGGTAAAATACTACCATAAAGCAATTCTTTATAATTAGAAGGAATATCAGAATTTAAATCTGGTTTTTGAAAATTTTCTCCATATTTAGCATGCAATATTTCTTGATGTCTTAAAGGAATTTCGGTAAGTACTTTAGTAACATCATCACTAGCATAATCATCAAAATATGAATATAAATTATCAGTACTTTTCATTGGTCTTCTTTTCTTTTTATTAGACTTTCTTCTAGTCTCTTGATTGTTGATAAGTTTTTCTTTAGCTTGTTCTGGATTATCTAGATAATCAATCAGCTTCAAAGCATAATCAGATTTTCTTATTTTTTCTAAAATTCTATTTTGATTTTGTCTTATAGCTTCAACACTAACTCCCATGATAGAAGCAACTTCTGCTAAAGTATACTCATTATTATCTAAAAAGCCAAATCTAAGTTTTAAAATCATAATTTCTCGTTCATTTAACTGGCATTCTCTAAATAAATTCTCTATTAATAGTTTTCTTTCCGTATCTAAAAATAAGCTTTCCATATCTTTATCTTTCACTTCTATTAAATCTTCTAAATTAGTACATTTATCCTCTGACACGGGTGTATTTAAACTTGCTATATCTTCATCATATTGGATTAAACGATTAACTTCCGCTACACTAGTATTAAGTTTAACAGCCAATTCTTCTATAGTAGGATTTCTTTTTAATACATCTGTTAATTCCTTATTTGCTTTATAGTAGTTGCTAATTTGTTCACATAAATTAACAGGTAATCTTATAGTTTTTCCTTGAAGTTTTATACTTCTAGAAACTTCTTTTCTAATCCACCAAGTAGCATAAGTTGAGAACTTATTATTTTTAGTTACATCAAATCTTTCTACTGCTTCAATTAAGCCAATATTTCCTTCTTGAATAAGGTCTGAAAATTCAAGTCCAAGTCCTTTATATCTTTTAGCAATACTTACTACTAATCTTAAATTACTTTCAATAATTATCTTTTTAGCTTCTAAATCGCCATGATTCATTCTTGTAAACAAAGATTTTTCCTCTTCTTTGGTTAGAAGTGCTTTATCCAAGTTTCTAAAATAAAGTCCTAAATCACTTAGTCTATGTTCATCACCATCATATTGATAGATTTTTGTATTTGTTTGTTCTTTCATTTATTTTCCCCCCTTTAACAGCTTACATATTATAGCACACTTTAATAATATTTGCAAAAGAAAATAAATTTATTGGTAAACAAAAAAAGATTATCACTATTTCTTTATGATAACTTTTATTTATTATTTAATGTTTTAACATATACTTTAGGATTTTCTTTTTTTCCTACTTCTGTCATCTTATCTAATGACTTATCTATAATTCCATTTAACTTTTCCTTATATTCTACTACTCCACTTTTAATTATTGTTGTAACTTCTTCTTGTTCTATTCCTAAAAAGTTGGCAATTGAATTAGTGAAAAAGTACTTATCATCTACATAACCAAAAGCTAAAGATAAAACAATTATTTCCTTTATTGATTTAGTCTTAGTTATTTCCTTAAATTCATCTCTATTAAATATCTCTAAACTTCTAATATACTCATCAACAACATTATTCTCACTTTCTTTTTTTAATTCACTGATTCCAGTATTTTCTTTATCAGAAGAAGTCTTATCCACCAAAGTAGATGATTCTTCATCGTAAGATATTGTTTTTTTATCGTCTGAAGCTATTTTCTCTTTAATTGCTATAGTTTTCTTTTTCATTAATCTTCTTTTTATTTTAGGAAAAACACATCCTTGAATAAATTTTTTATCATCTTCTGATAATGTACCATTAACTGGATTAACAAAGTCTTCACCATATTTAATGTGCAGTGCCATTAAAGATTTTTCATCTAATCCTTCAATAACTTCATCTATCTCACTTTTTTCATATTCACTAAAATAATCATATATATTACTTCTTGATTTTTTATTTTTCCTGTTTTGTGTTGTTTTTATATTTTCTAATTCATTCATTTTTTCAACTCCTATTTCTAAATTTTTTATATATTCATTTGTAATAATGTTTTTTCTTTCTCTCTTTGTTTCACTAATATTTACTTTTTCAGCATCTAAATTTGTAGATTCTAGCAAATTGTCTAGTTTTTCATTGTTATCAGTAGGTGGTGATACCTTGCTAATTAATGGTATTTCTTTTGGTATCCTTGTTTTTTTATTTTTTTCTAATGCTTTTTTTAGTTTAGGAAAAATATAACGTTTTAAATAATTTTTATCTTGTTCTGTTAAATTACTATCAAATATTAGATTAGCAAAATCATCTCCATATCTCATATGTAAGACTGTTAATGCTCTATCACCCAATTCTTCAATAACTTCGTTTATTTCTTCTTTACTATATTCACGGAAATAATCATATATATTATTTTTAGTTCTAGAATTATAGACTGGCACATCAGACTTAGAAATTGTTTTTTCATCTCTCCATTTATACATACTGTGTTTAAGTTTTTTTAATATTTTAAGCTCTATTAATCTTACACTTTCTCTAGTACATCCTATAATATCTCCTATTTCTTGAAGAGTTTTTGGCTCATCTCCATCTAAGCCAAAACGTAGTTTTATAATTTGCTGCTGTCTATCATTTAATATTGATAATTTGTCCCGTATTTCTTCGGCTGTTACTTTTTCTATTGTTGCCTCTTCTGGTGTTGCTGTATTATTTTCAATAAAATCTCCTAACTCTGAATAATTATCATCATTAATTCTTTGATTTATGGAAGTTATAGTTTGACTAAGATTAAGTATTTTTTCAATCTTTTTGGTAGAAATATTCAGTTTATTTGCTATTTCTTCAGTAGTTGGTTCTCTACACAATTCTTTTTCTAAATTTATTACTACATTTTTAATTTTAGAACTTTTTTCGTTAAGGTGAGAGGGAATACGAATAGCTCTGCCTTGTTCCTGAGTTGCTCTTACTATTGCCTGTCTAATCCACCAAGTAGCATAGGTTGAAAATCTACACCCTTTTTTCAAATCAAATCTATCAATAGATTTCATTAGACCTATGCTTCCTTCTTGAATTAAATCTGAAATTTCAAGCCCTCTTCCCTGATATTTTATAGCAATCTTAATAACAAGCCTTAAATTTTTTTCAACCATTATATCTCTAGCTCTTTTATCACCTTGCTTCACTCTAATTAGTAATTCCATTTTTTCTTCTTCCGTTAAAAGAGAAGTTCCTAAACTGGAATAGTTTGCTACTTTATCATCCATATAATTGTCTATATCATTATCTATATCAATATCATCTTGAACAAACTTGATATTATTTAACATACAATACGTTTCTACAAATGATGTAGAGATATCGTCCTTAAAAATTTTTTCAATATCAATTTTGCCTAATAAATACTTTTTCTCATCTACTACTTTAGCCAAAATTTTACTTACCCTCTTATTATTCAATAAACTAAGGTAAATTTCATTACTAGGATAATAATCAAATCCATAAAAAAAATCTGCTATTTTTTTTAAAGAGTACTGTGTTTCTTTTCCTTCTTTTATATTTTTATCTACATATCTATTAAATATTTCTAGACCATTTTCTTCTGTAAATGTCTTTTTTAAATAATGACTAATATTCTTTTTAACTATAGCAGAGAAATTAATTGAGGTTATCTTATCACTATTTATTATTTTTTTATACTTTTCTTCTACTATTTTTTTTAACCAATTATCAATAGCTGTATTTGATGAACTTATATAAGAATACTCCTTTCCTATTTTTATTAAAGTAGGCGTTAATAATTTATAAAGTTCATCAAATGACATAGTTCTTATTTTTTCTGTTGTTAATTCCATCTCTACTGTCACTTCCTATTAATTATAATATTAAAAAAAGAAACATTTAGCAAGCATCTTCTAAATATTTCCTTATTTTTCTAAGTTCTTCTTGTCTTTCTTTAGGAATACTATTATTTAATAAAAGATTATTTATATTACTTAATTCATTTCTATAGTATTTTTTTATAATTTCCTTATTCTTAGTCATTAAGATAGGTCCCAAGTATAACTCTTTATCAGAATAAGCTTTATTTTCCTTAGAAAAGACTAAGATATGATATAATTTATTACTTTCTTCTACTAATTCTTCATCTTTTAGATAGTATCCTAGCTTATTAATAGTCTCTCTTACTTCTTTGATAAAGTTATTTGGGGATAAGATGATAGTTTTAATATTAGTAAGTTTATTCTTGTTTTCCAAAAACATTTTATTTATAGTTAAACCACCCATACCAGTTATAGTAATAGTATCGATTTTATCATTAAGAGAATTAAGTCCTTCAGCTTTAATTAATTCTATTTTATACGCTAAGTTATAGTAATTTACATTTTCTCTTGCTTGATTTAGGGGACCAATCTTATTATCAGAAGCATAAACAAAAGGAAAGTTTTTCTCTTTCAATAAATAGATGGATAACTTTGCATGATCACATCCAATATCAAGAGGTACACTTCCCTTATCAACATAATCTCCAACTAGTTTTAAACGATTATTTATTTTCATTAGTCTGTTAAGAAGTCCTTTAACTTACGAGATCTAGATGGATGTCTTAGTTTTCTTAAAGCTTTTGCTTCTATTTGTCTAATTCTCTCTCTGGTAACTCCAAAGATTTGTCCTACTTCTTCTAATGTTCTACATTGTCCATCATCTAGTCCAAAACGAAGTCTTAATACTTTTTCTTCACGATCAGTTAAAGTTAATAAAACACCGGCTAATTCTTCTTTTAATAATTCTTCAGTAGCATATTCTTCAGGACTAACAGTTCTCTCATCTCTTATAAAGTCTCCTAAATGAGAATCATCTTCTTCACCGATTGGTGTCTCAAGTGATACGGGATCTTGACTAATTTTATATACTTCTCTTACTTTTTCTACAGAAATTCCTAATTTCTTAGCTATCTCTTCATCGGTTGGTTCTCTATTTAAGTCTTGTGTTAATTGTCTTTGAACACGAGCTAGTTTATTGATAGTTTCAACCATATGGACAGGAACACGAATAGTTCTTGCTTGATCGGCTAAAGCTCTAGTAATAGCTTGTCTAATCCACCAAGTTGCATAAGTTGAAAATTTATATCCTTTTTCTGGATCAAATTTATCAACGGCTTTCATAAGACCAATATTTCCTTCTTGGATAAGATCAAGGAAAAGCATACCTCTTCCCACATAACGT
>CAKOYC010000020.1 GCA_934130265.1 uncultured Bacilli bacterium | reverse complement strand
GTCTTAGATTATTAAGAAATAGAATAGGACTATCAACCTTTTCTAGATAATTACCAATAAAAATAGTATCAAAAGTGTTCCCATTTAATTCATTTAAACAACTTACAGTCTTAAAAAACATATTACTAAACTTTCTCTTATCAGCGTCTTCTTCAAGTGAAGTGATATTACTGTTTCTAAAGAAGTACTTAATTCTTAAAGAAGATACTCCAATAGATGAATTATAATCTAGAATATCTTTGGGTTTGTTAGCAAGAAAGATAGATGAGTTTTTACTATTATCAAATTCAAAACAGGAAAAATGCCATTTATCTTCAAAAATAGCTCTATTCCTTAATATAAGAGAATTAAACTTATTAATATCTTCTCTAAAACTAGTACCTCTTTCATGATAGACGAAAGAATCATGACATAAAAATAACTTGTAAGAAGAAGATAGTATTTGTAAAGCTAAATCATTATCCTCAATATAACCAGGACTGTATCTTTCATCTAACATCTTAATCTTATCAATAACTTCTCTTTTAATAAGTAGACAAAAACCAGTAAGAAAAGCTTTTTCTTCCCATCTATTACTATCACTGATATTATTTTTTATAGCCTTCATCTGCATATCAATAAAGCTTTTAAAGGTAAAACTACCACCTTGTAGATTATCATTACAATTAGAAACAGGACCGACAGCTCCAATGTTAGACTTAGAATATAAACACTTTCTTAAATTAGTCAACCAGTTAGTAGTTACAATAGTATCATTATTAAGAAGAAGAATATCATAACTTTTATTAGCCTCACTAATTCCTTGGTTACACCCACTTGGAAACCCTCTGTTCTCCTTATTATAAATTACAGTAATGTCAGACTGAGTCTTTAACCAGTTAATGGTATCATCTTTAGAATTATTATCTACTACAATAATTTCATAAACCTCATCCTTAGTATACTTTTTAATACTTTCAATACATTTCTTAGTTTTCTCTAAATGATTATAAGTAAGAATAATAATACTAGTACCCATTATGTCACCTCATTAAAGAATATGATTCAAAATAACTATTAATAAATTTAATTAGTCGACATCTATTTACAATGAAAGTAAAGAAAACTATTCTTTTTTTCCTTAAATATTATATAATTGGTATAGGAATGAGGAGAGTTATGAGAAATAAGATTAAATATTTTTTCTTAAGTATATTAACAGTTATAGCAATTTCTATTAATAAGAAAATGATTTATGAAAAACTATTACCAAATCTAAACATTTTAAAGCTAAGTTTTATTGTGATGGCTATTCTTACTATAGCTCTATATTTATTTTATAAACGATATAATAAAAGAATTCATCCAATGAAGCATGTTTTAGCCCTTGTATTTTCTTTATGTTATGTAATAGGTAATAGCTATCAAGAAATATCTTCTTGGGATTTAGTCTTTTCAAGTGTTCCATTATTCTTGATAAGTATAATACAAGTATTTTGTTATTATTACTTAATAAAGACTATATTCTGTTTTATAGATACATTTATAGAAAGAAAAGTAACTTTTAAATTTAATACAAAGAATAAAATTATTAAACTTTTTAAAGAGCATCCATTCCTATTTTCATTAATAGTTATATTACTATTTTGGTTGATTTATATGATAGCATTTTATCCATTAATACTATCAAAAGATCCAAGTTTTCAAATAAAACAGTTTTTTAATGTAAAAACTAAATATATAGATTATGTTATTCCCTTATCAGATAAAGTTAACCTTACTAATCATCATCCAGTTTTTCATACTATGCTTTTAGGTGGTTCTATTAAACTAGGAAGATTGTTAGGTAGTGATAATTTAGGATTATTTATTTATGCTATTATGCAAAGTATTACTCTTGCTAGTAGTTTAGCTTATACTATCTCTTATCTTTATAAGAAAAAGAAATCATTAATATTATCATTTGTCTTACTTATGATTTATTCATTAGTCCCAATGTTTCCTTTCTATGCGATGAGTGCAGTTAAAGATACCTTATATACTGCTATAATTATCTTCTTTGTTATAACATTGTTTACTATAATAGATAATAATAAAGAGATAAAAACGTCTAAGTATGTAGTATTACTACTATTAAGTATCTTATTATATCTATTAAGAAATAATGGAATATATGTAGCAGTTGGTACTATTTTAGTACTAGCTATTTATAGAAGAAAAGAATTTATCTACTTAATAGCTACTTTACTATTCGTGATAGGTACTTATATTTCTTACGATAAAATACTTTTACCAGCTTTAAAGATACCAGCAGGTAGTATAAGAGAAGAATTATCAGTACCGTTTCAACAAACAGCTAGATATGTAAAAGAACATGGAGATGAAATACCTTTAAAAGATAGAAAAAAGATAGATAAGTTACTAGAATATGATACATTAAAAGATAGATATAATCCTAATCTAGCAGATCCAGTAAAAAATAAATATAATAAATACACAACAAAGAAAGAGTTGAAAGACTACTTTAAAGTTTGGTGTAAAGAATTTTTAATTCATCCAACTACTTATATAGAAGCAACACTAAATAATACTTATGGCTATTTTTATCCAGATACAGCTAATTGGTATATATACTCAGGGAAAAATTATAATAAGTTAATAACTGAAGATAATTTAGTTAACTATCACTATAATAGATTATCAACATTAAGAATGATACTTTCAGGTTATGGAATTATCTTCCCTTATATACCTTTAATAGGACTAATATCTAATATAGGATTTTCTGCTATGGGATTAATTACCTTAATAGTTTATTTATTAACATCAAAGTATAAAAAGTATGTAATTGCTATGTTACCAAGCCTATTATCATTAGCAATATGTTTTATCTCACCAGCTAATACCTATTTCCGTTATACTATGCCATTTACTTTTCTAATGCCGTTTTATGTAAGCTATGTCTATTTATTATTAGTTAAAGATAATTAAATTCTTGAAAAACAAGCTTGTTAATGTTATTATAAGAGTAAGAATAGAGGGTGAATGATGGAAAACGTTATACATTTTTTTAGGGATACACTTAGTGGACCTAGTTATATAATTTATGTAATAGTATTAGTAATTTTAATTTTTGCATGTATTGGTTATATAGCAGAAAATAAACTTAAAGAGAAAAAACAGAAAGATAAATATGCTGAAGTAGCAAAACCAGGTGAAGTTGTTAAATCTTTAGAAGAAACAGCACCTATTCCTGTTGTTAATAATCCAGTTGAAGAAGTAAATTTAAATCAGGCAGTAACACCAAATAGTAATCAACAAATTAAAGTAGTACCAGTTAATGAAAATGTGGTAAATAGTGTACCTTTACAACCAGTAGCTATACCACCACAACAAATACAACCAGTTATGGAACCACAAGTAGAAGTACAACCAGTAGGGATTAATCCTGTTTCACCAGTAGTCGAAGCACCAGTTCAATCAGTTAATCCAATCCCGCAAGTTGTTCAAGAGTCTACCCAAACAGTTAATCCCGTTCCAGAACAAAAAACTAATTGATTACAAAATAATTAAAATATAGTATACTAATAAGAGGTAAGGAGGAATGTTATGGTTATTACAGCAACAACAGTAATTACAATTATTAAGAAAATTATTGATATATCGATAGTTTGGTTAATGGTTTATATATTATTAAAAAGTATTAGAAATAATGTGAAATTGACGCTTCTATTTAAGGGTGTCATTATTATCGTATTTTTGAAAGTAATAAGTGATAAATGTGGTTTTACCACTGTAGGAGTTTTACTTGAATATATTATCATGTATGGACCACTTGCACTTATTGTTATTTTCCAACCAGAAATACGTAATATATTAGAACAGTTAGGAAGAAATCAATTACTTGGTAGACATAAAGTCTTAACTGTAGATGAAAGAGAACATTTAGTTTATGAACTTATTCAAGCCCTAGACTATTTAAGAAAAAATCGTATAGGAGCTTTAATTGTAATAGAGCGAGATGTAAGTTTAGGAAACTATATAGATAAAGCTAAAAAAGTATATGCTGATTTAACAAGTGACTTACTAGGAGCTATCTTCTATGAAGGTAACCCATTACATGATGGTGGAGTAATTATTCAAGGAGATCGTATAACTTGTGCTGGAGCAGTATTTCCAACAAGTAGTAGTACTAAAATAAATAAACATGTTGGTACAAGACATAGAGCTGCTTTAGGATTAGCAGAAGAAACAGATGCTATTTGTCTAGTTGTTTCTGAAGAGACTGGACGTTTATCAGTAGCTATTAAGGGAGAACTTTATTATAACTTATCACTTGATGATGTTAGAATGATGTTAATAGATGAATTAAAACCAAAGACAAATAGTACTTATGATCAAGAAGAAATAGAAGAGGAAGAGTTATATGAAGAAGATATGTAGAGGAATTGGAAAATTATTTTCCCATATAGGAGCTTTCTTTGATCATATTTTAATTACTCCCATTACAAAATTGATTTTAAAGATAACAGACTTTTCAAAAAAGAATGCTAAAAGTATTGAAAGATTTTTAGGTAGAAAACAAACACTAATAGTTATTAGTTTATTAGTAGCGTTATGTATATTCTTTATAATAGATGGTGAAAGTAGTGCTACTATAGATCAATATGCTGAAGTATTATATGACCAACCAGTAACAGCAACTTATAATGAAGAAGCTTATGTGGTAGAAGGATTACCTAAGACTGTAGATATAACTTTAGTCGGACAAAAAAGACATATTTTCTTAGCAAAACAATCACCTAGTGAAGGAGTAAATGTTGATTTGACTGGATTAAAACCAGGACAACATAAAGTAACATTAAAATATAGTCAAAGACTTAAATCACTAGATTATAGATTAGATCCATCAACAGTAACAATTACTATTTATGATAAAGTAAGTGCTACTAGAACATTAACTTATGATATCTTACATAAAGATAATTTAGATAGTAAGTTAAATATTGATAAAGTAGAACTAGATAGAAGTGAAGTTATTATCAAAGGAGCTGAACAAAAGCTTAAGAAAGTAGCTACTGTTAAAGCATTAGTTGATGTAGATGATTTTGCTAATCCAGAACCTGGGGAAATGACACTTAAGAATGTTCAATTAGTAGCTTATGATACAAATGGAAAAGTAGTTGATGTAGAAATAGTACCTAAGAGTGTAACTGCTAAAGTAACTATTACATCACCTAGTAAAGAAGTTCCATTAAAGATAGTACCAAAAGGAGATTTAGCCTTTGGAAAAGCAATTAAGTCACTAAGTACAAGTATTAATAATGTAACTATCTATGGTAGTGAAGAATCATTAGCTAGTATTACTTCTTTACCAGTTGAAATTGATGTAACTGGTCTTGAAAAGAGTAAAGACTATACAGTAACTCTTAAGAAGCCAACTGGTGTAACTGATATTAGTGCTAAGACAGTAACAGTAAAAGTAGCCGTTGATGATTCAACTGTTAAAGAGTTCCAAGATATATCTATTGCTACTGAAAACTTAGATACATCTAAATATAAAGTACAAGCATCTAGTGAAGCTGATAGTAAAGTAACAGTAGTAGTTAAAGGTAGTAAATCAATTATTGATAATATTGATCAGTCAATTATTAAAGCTTATGTAGACTTAAAAGACTTAGGTGTAGGAGAACATGAAGTAGAAGTTAAAGTAACTGGAGATGATGTAAAACTAACTTATACACCTAAAGTTAAGAAAGTAAAAGTAAAAATTACTGCAAAATAAAAGAGCGATATGCTCTTTTTTTAATCATGTTCAAATAAGTAGCTAATGTCAATTAGACCAGCAATACCAATAACTATATATATAATCCTAGCAATAATATTATCAGTTCCTCCAAATAAAGATGCTACAAGGTCAATACCGAATAAACCAACAAAAGCCCAGTTAATAGCACCAATAATAATTAATACTAAACAAATCTTTTTTAATATGTCCATACATTTCCTCCTTTTTCTTTCTTAGTATTTGTAGTAAATTTAAAATTATTCATGAATATTTAAATAAAAAAATTAATATAATGAAATGAAACTATAAATGAGGTGAATATATTGAAAAAGATTGGTCTTTTATTGCTACTTTCTGTTTTTCTTATTACGGGATGTGCTAAAGATAGTGAAGAAAATATCCTAAAAAAAATGTCCAAAGATATAACTAATAGCAAAGGATATATTTTAACAGGAAAACTAGAAGTGGTTAATAATGACGATACTTATAATTATGAAGTGACATCGGCTTATAAGAAAGGTGATTATTATCGTATCAGTTTAAAAAATACTGCAAATGATCATGAACAAATAATTTTAAAAAATGATGATGGTGTCTATGTTTTAACACCAAGTCTTAAAAAGAGTTTTAAATTTCAAAGTGATTGGCCATATAACAATTCTCAAGTATATTTACTACAATCAATTATTAATGATATAGAAAATGATAGTAAAGCGACAATGGAAAAAGAAAAAGGTAATTATGTATTTACTAGTACGGTTAATTATCCTAATAATCGAAACTTAATAAAACAAAAAGTAACAGTTGATAAGAAAATGATGGTTAAAAAAGTAGTGGTACTTAATGATAATGATGTTCCAAAAATCACTCTTAATGTCAAGAATATTGATAAAAATCCAAAATTTAGTAAAAACTATTTTGAAATAGAAGACATAATGAATACTGTTGAAACTGATGAAGAACAAACTAAAGAAACTAGTAGTATTGATGATATAATTTATCCATTAGTTGTTCCAGAAGGAACTAAGTTAAAGAGTGAAGAAAAACTTAATAAGACAGGTGGAGAAAGAGTAATTTTAACCTTTGAAGGGGAAAAACCATTCTTATTAGTAGAAGAGACAGTTAAACAAGAAGATGAGTTAACTATTATTCCCACGATGGGTGAACCATATATGTTTATGGATACAATAGGAGCCTTATCTGATAATTCACTTACTTGGAGTAGTGGTAACATGGAGTATTACTTAGTAAGTGATGTAATGAATCAAGAAGAATTAATAGAAGTTGCTTCCTCAATAAATGTTTTACCTACTATGAAATAGTCTAGAAATAGACTGTTTTTTTTTACTTATTAAATTTTATATCAATAATATAAAAAAGTTGACGAACATTAGTTTTATGTGCTAAGATGTACATAGTTTTTAGAAATATAAAATCTATACGATATTAGTTTTACTAAATATAATTAGAAAGTTGGTGATTAAGTGACTGTGATAAGTTGGAAACAAATATATGAGTTTGATTTAAATAATAATAAACAATGGGTTTTAATCTTATATAATATATCGAAAAATCATTATGTTGGAGTACCTGTTTATAAAGAAAAGAGAGAAGACAGTATTTATTTGAAATCTATTAATAAATATATTGTGTTAGATGAAATAACTGATTATAACCGTTCTAATATTAAAAGATGTATTTATGTTAAAGGTAAACCTATCAAAATAAATAATAAAGAATATGATGATATTTTATTAAAATCTAAGACAAGTTTTCTAAATTATGTTAAGAACAATACAAGTAACGATTCAAATGGTATATCATATAGTAAGTGGTGTAAAGATAAGCTACAGCTAATAAACAAAAGTGTTGATAATAAAATAAACTTAAAAGTTGGAGCAATATATTGGGTTGATTTAGGATACAAT
The DNA here is from genome assembly GCA_934130265.1 of uncultured Bacilli bacterium. Classification (GTDB taxonomy): domain Bacteria; phylum Bacillota_I; class Bacilli_A; order RF39; family UBA660; genus Onthousia. Next base: position 3,967 of record CAKOYC010000020.1, on the reverse strand, counting down.
ATAGGTAGTGAACTTAGAAAGTTAAGACCAGCAATATTGTGGAGAAGTTCATCTGATAAAAGCATGTGGACTGCTATACCACTTACATCAAAGCATAAGAATGACAACTATTATTTTCATTACGATTTATCAAATTCAAAATTAGGAACCGTAAGGGTGGAAAATTTAATTAATATTAGTTTAAATAGAATTAAAGAACCATATTATATAAATAATAGAATTGCAATCATTACTAAAAAGGATAATGATTGTATTTTACAGATAATAAAAAAATATTATGCTTTTGAAGAAATAAAAGGTAATTATACATTTAATAAAAGTAAATCAAAATATAACAAAAATCGTGAAAAAGTATTGACTTAAATATTTAAAATGATATAATTGAGATACTTTAGATTGTTGCAGGTGTATTTATACACTTGGTAGATGTGTTTCGAAAGGAAGAGTTTATCTCTTCCTTTTGCTTATAATAAAAAATAAATTACATTAATATTTATTTAGTCATTTGATTGACGTTAAGAGCTTTTTTTTCTATAATATTAGAAGAAGAGGAGGACTACTATGATAGACGTACGTGATATTTATAAAGATGTAAATGAGTATTTAAATAAAGAAGTAGTACTAAATGGTTGGATTAGAAACCATCGTAAACAAAAAGAATTTGGATTCATCACTTTCTTTGATGGAACTGTATTTGAATCTGTACAAATAGTATATGATAAAAAACTAGAAAACTTTGATGAGATTCAAAAATTAAGAGTAGGTAGTGCAATTAGTGTTAAAGGATTAGTTGTTAAAAGTCCAAAAGAAGGACAAGAGTTTGAAATTCAAGCTAGTAAGATTAAACTAGAAGGAGATTGTCCAGAAGATTATCCGCTACAACCTAAAAGACATTCTATGGAATTCTTAAGAGAAATAGCTTATCTTCGTCCTAGAACTAATACTTTCCAAGCTGTTTTTAGAGTAAGAAGTGTAGCAGCAATGGCCATTCATAAATATTTCCAGGATAAAGGATTTGTTTATTTACATGCTCCATTAATTACAGCAAGTGACTGTGAAGGAGCAGGGGAAATGTTTCAAGTATCAACTCTTGACTTTGAGAATCTAAAAGGTAAAGAAATAGATTATAGTAAAGATTTCTTTGGAAAGAGAACTGCCCTTACCGTATCAGGACAATTACAAGGTGAAATATTTGCTCTAGCTTTTAAAAATATTTATACATTTGGTCCGACATTTAGAGCAGAAAATTCTAATACTAAAACTCATGCTTCTGAATTTTGGATGATTGAACCAGAAATGGCTTTTTGTGAATTAGATAGATTAATGGATGTAGAAGAAGATATGCTTCGTTATATTATAAAATATGTAATGGAAAACGCATATTCTGAACTTAAGTTCTTTGATAACTATGTTCATAAAGGATTAATAGATAGACTAAATACAGTCTTAAATGCAGAACCAAAAAGAATTACTCATAAAGAAGCAATTACTATTCTTAAAGAAAGTGGTAAGGACTTTGAAAACAAACCAGAATATGGAGAAGACCTTGCTAAAGAACATGAAAAATATCTAACAGAAGAATACTTTAAAGCTCCAGTATTTGTTACTGACTGGCCAAAAGATATTAAAGCTTTCTATATGCGATTAAATGATGATAATGAAACAGTAGCAGCTGTAGACTTTTTAGTTCCACAAGCAGGAGAACTAATGGGTGGTAGTCAAAGAGAAGAAAGATATAGTGTTCTAAAAAATAGAATGGATAATTTAAAAATGGATGAAGAAGAACTTGACTGGTACTTAAAGCTTAGACAGTATGGTGGAGTAAAACATTCAGGATTTGGACTTGGTTTTGAAAGATTACTAATTTATCTAACTGGTATGGAAAATATAAGAGATGTAATACCATTTCCAAGAACACCAGGAAATTGTGAATTTTAGGAGGATAAAATGAATAAAGGATATTATAGTGACAGCAGTGAATTTAAAGGAACAGGCAAAAGAGTAGTGATTATTCTAATATGTGTAGCTTTACTATTTGGATTAATGTACTTTCTAACTACAAGAATTTTATCAAAAGAAGTTACTAAGAAAAGAAAACAAAGTGAAGTAACTGAATCAAGTATTCAATATGAAAAAATATTAGCTGGGGAATCATTTACAATGGATCAAGAAGAGTATTATGTAGTATATTATGACAGTACTGATACTGAACTTTCTAAAACAATATCTACTTATCAATCAGATAAAAAAGATATAAAACTATATAGTGTAGATTTAAGTGATGGTATGAATAAAAAATATAAAACAGATGGTGATGTTGATACTAGTAGTATTGAAAACTTGAAAGTAAAAAATCCTACACTAGTTCATTTTAAAAATAAAGAAGTAGTTGATACTATAACTGATGAAAATGAAATAGAAGATTACCTTAATAAATAATATGTAAAGTCTTTATTTAAAAGGCTTTTTTCTTTAGTAAATTATTAAAACTATGGTACAATTATATAGACGGTAGGTGAAATAGATGAAGAAAAAAGAAGAAATAATGGAAGATGAAAAAATAGATACAACAAAAGAGATAGTTACTATTAAGAAAGAAGGATTTAGTTATCCAGAAATGGTTATCATTATGATAATAGCAATTCTTTTTGGTTTCTTAATCGGTAATGTTGTTAGTTTTACTAAGAAAGAAACTACTAGTAGTTCTGTTCCTAGTGAGTTAAAAGAATTTGTTGATACTTATAATGATATAGTAAATAATTACTATGATAAGGTTAACAAAGAGGAATTAATAGATGCTGGAATTAAAGGGATGATTAATTATTTAGATGATCCTTATGCTACTTATTTTGATGGAACTAGTAGTACAAACTTCAATCAAACATTAGAAGGTAATTATGAAGGAATTGGTATTGAAGTTACTCTTGATAATAATAAAGTAAAAATTACTAAAGTATTTGCTGATACTCCTGCTAAAAAAGCTGGTATAAAAGTAGGAGATTATATAACTAAAGTAAATGGTGAAAGTGTAGAAGGTAAAAGCTTATCAGATGTAGTAAGCCTTATCAAAAATGCTAAGAATAAAGAAGTAGAAATAATTATTACTAGAGATAATCAAGAAAAGACTATGAAAGTTACTAGAACAACAGTTGATATGCCTTATACTAGTAGTAAAGTTTATGAAGAAAATGGTAAGAAGATAGGATATTTAAAAATAGAGATGTTTGCTAATAATATTACTAAACAAGTAAAGAAAGAGTTGGAGTCTCTAAAGAAAAAGAATATTGATAAGTTAGTTATAGATGTTAGAGATAATCCAGGTGGCTATTTAACTCAAGTAACTGAAATACTATCATTATTCATGACTAAGAAAGATGTTATCTATCAGTTGCAAACTAAGAATAATAAAGAAAAAGTTTATAGTACTAGTAGTAAAGCTACTTATAGTTATCCAGTAGTAGTCTTAATAAATGAAAATAGTGCATCTGCTAGTGAAATATTAGCTAGTGCCTTTAAAGAGACATATAATGCCGAAATAGTTGGTGTTAATTCTTATGGGAAAGGTACAGTTCAAAAAACAGGAGACCTAAACAATGGTGATACAATTAAGTATACAGTTCAAAAATGGTTAACTCCTAAGGGTAATTGGATTAATGAAAAAGGTGTAACTCCTACTAAAGAAGTTAAACTAGAGTTGAAAGAAAATGAACTCTTAACAGAAGACAATGACAATCAGTTAAAAGCTGCTATAGAATTAGCCAGTAAATAATATTATTTGTAGATTAAAATATATGTTTGATGAAGAAAGTAAGCTAATTATGACGAAAGTATACACATTAATTCGCAACTATACTGTACATTTTAATTCGCAAATCAACAAAAATTTTACATGGTTAAATAAAGAGATAACGTCTCGCGAGAGTTAATTATCTCTTTTTTTATGGAACATCCCGTGAAATAAGGGAAA
>CAKOYC010000019.1 GCA_934130265.1 uncultured Bacilli bacterium | reverse complement strand
ACTATATACTTTACACATCACCAGTTAATGATTTATCTTATAAATATTTAGAAATGGAAAGAGATTGTAATTTTACTATTGGAAGTAGTAGTAACAATGCTTTTAGTTGTAACAATCAATTAATTTCTCCAAAACAAGTAGAGATAACTTATCAGAATAGAACATGGTTAATAAAAGATCTAAATAGTGAGTACAAAACATTTATCAATAATAAAGCACTTAATGGAATGGTAAGACTTAATCATGGTGATGTAATCTTTATCATGGGTGTAAAAATTATTGTTCTAGGTAACATGTTAATCTATAATAATCCCCTAGAAAGTGTAACTTATAATAATAATTTGCCAGCACACTCTATTGAAAGAGAAGAAAACCCTAAAGTAGTAACTACTGAAGAGGAAGAAGAAACAAAATTATATACAGAAAACGATTATTTTATTAGATCGCCTAGATTTATGGAAATAATTGAAAAAGAAAACTTTATATTAGATGAACCACCAAAGAATAATGAACAGGAAGATATGCCCCTAATTTTAACTATCGGTCCTATGATAACAATGGCCTCTTCTTCATTTGTAATGCTTTTAGTTGCTTTTATGTCTATGCAAAATGGTCAAAGAGATATGATGAGTGTTTTACCAACTATTGCTATTTCAATTTCTATGATGGCAGGAACGCTTTTATGGCCGACTATTAGTAGAAGCTATACTAAAAAGATGAATAAGAAGAAAAAAGATAAATTAGAAAAGAAATACAATGAGTATTTAGCTAAGAAAGAAATAGAGTTGCAAAATATATCTGCTAAACAAAAACAAATACTTTTATCTAATAATACAAGTTCTAGTGAATGCTATCAAATGATTATTAATAAGAGTAGAAGTCTATGGGGAAGAGAATTACATCAGAAAGACTTTTTATCTCTTCGTTTAGGAATAGGAAGAACTAATTTATTAATAAATTACACTTATCCAGTAGAACATTTTTCTGTTGATGATGATTTATTAAAAGATAAAATGTTTGTTCTTACTGAAAAATATAAATATATAGATGGAGCACCTATAGTTGAAAATTTAATTGAAAAAAACATATTAGCTATAACTGGTAGATATGAATATACTAAACCTTATATTGATTTACTACTACTTCAAATAATAGCCTTACATAGTTATTATGATTTAAAAATTGTTATTTTAACAAATGAGCAGAATGAAAAATATTGGCAAAATATAAAACTCTTACCACATCTTTTCAGTGATGATAAAGAAATACGCTTCTTTGCTACTAACTTTGATGATGCTAAAGAAGTATCACTTTATCTGCAAAGAATTATGACAGCTAGAAAAAATCAAACAGTTAAAGCTAGTAATAAAGAAGAATTATATAAAAACTTTTCAACTTATTACTTAGTTATTACTGATGACTATAAAGCTACTAAGAATTATCCTATTATAAATGAAATAGTAGAAATGGAAGGCAATTTAGGTTTTAGTTTATTAATACTTCATCCATCACTTGCTAATCTTCCAACGGCTACTAAAGCCTTTATTGGTATCAATGATAGTGAAAATGGTGGTATCTTTGAAAGTGAAATACAACAAGATACGCAAAAGAAATTTACAATAGAACATGTTGATAAATTAGACCTATCTTATTGTGCTCTTAGACTTTTAAATATTCCACTAGAGAATAAAGAATCAACTTTCTCTTTACCTAAATCTATTGGTTTCTTAGAATTATATGATGTAGGAAAAATAGAACAGTTAAATCCAGTAGAGAGATGGGAAGTTAATAATCCGATTAATAGCCTGGCTGTTCCTATCGGTTATAGTGAAGATGGTAAAATCTTTAAACTAGATTTACATGAAAAAGAAGAAGGACCTCATGGTTTGATTGCTGGTATGACAGGTTCTGGTAAATCGGAGTTTATAATTACTTATATTTTATCTATGGCTATTAATTTTCATCCTGATGAAGTTCAGTTTGTTTTAATTGATTATAAAGGAGGAGGATTAGTAGGAGCTTTTGAAAGCCAAGATAGAGGTATTGTTTTACCGCATCTAGCAGGAACAATAACTAACCTTGAAACAGCCGACATTAATAGAGCATTAGCATCTATCGAGAGTGAGCTTAAAAGAAGACAAAAGCTATTTAATGAAGCAAGAGAAGAACTAGGTGAAGGAACAATTGATATCTATAAATATCAAAAGTATTATCGTGAAGGTTTATTAAAAACAGCTGTATCTCATTTATTTATTATATCTGATGAGTTTGCTGAGTTAAAAAGTCAACAACCAGAATTTATGGACCAATTAATATCAACCGCTCGTATTGGTCGTTCTTTAGGAGTACATTTAATACTTGCTACCCAAAAGCCTAGTGGAGTAGTAAATGATCAGATTTGGTCAAACTCTAGATTTAAAGTATGTTTAAAAGTACAAGATGCCTCTGATTCTAATGAAGTTATTAAAAGACCAGATGCTGCTTCTATTAAAGAAACCGGAAGATTCTACTTACAAGTTGGCTATAATGAATTATTTGCTTTAGGACAAGCTGCTTGGGCAGGAGCCCCTTATATTCCACAAGACAAAGTTTATCATCAAAAAGATGACTCAATTGTCTTTATAAATGAAATAGGTAAGAGTATAAAATCAATTTCATCACCTAGAAAGAACATTCAAGTAATGGGTGAACAATTACCAAACATAGTAAAATATCTTTCTGATATAGCCGAAAAGAAAAACATCAAAGTAAAACCATTATGGCTACCTAAACTACCTAGTATTATCTATGTAGAAGGTTTAAGAAAGAAATATAGTTTTGCTAGAAAACCATTTAATATTCAAATTATAATTGGTGAGTATGATAACCCAGCTAATCAAAAGCAAGGAATACTAACTGTTGATTTAACTGATAAAGGTAATGCTGTTGTTTACAGTATGAACGAAAAAAATACTATAGTTAATACAATGTTATACTCAATGATTACTACTTATACTGTTAATGAACTTAATATTTATGTATTAGATTTTGATAGTGAAACATTAAAAGTTTATGAAGATGCTCCTCAAGTAGGAGATGTAGTCTTTTCATCAGAGAGTGAAAAAGTAGATAAACTATTAAAAATGTTATCAGAAGAGATAGAAGAACGTAAGAAATTATTCCAAGATTATAATGGTAGTTATGAGTTTTATTGTGCTCATTCAGGAAAGACTTTACCAGCTATTGTGTTAATGATATCAGGTTATGAAAACTTTAAAGAATTATATGAAGAAGTAGAAACTTTTGCTAATAAAATATCAAGAGATGGTGCTAAGTATGGAGTATATACAATAGTAACAGCTATTAGTGATAGAGCAATGCGTCTTAATATGCGATCTAACTTTCAAACAATTATTCCTCTTAAACTATCAGCTCCTATTGAGTATAATATGTTACTAGGTAAAAAAGTTCCAACTATTTCTGATATAGCTAATAGAGGCGTAGTTTTAATAGATGATGAACCATATGAGTTTCAAACGGCTACAGTTACTTCTAATGAGAAATTAACTGATTACTTAAAGACTGTAATTACATCTTTAAAAGAACAAATGAGTGAAAAGGCAAGAAGAATACCAGTACTTCCAGAGAAGGTTACTTTAAATATCTTAAGACCATTCTTAAAAGATTTGACAAGTGTACCAGTAGGTATAATAGAAGAAAGTCTAGATATAGCAACTTACAACTTTAAAAATAGTCTAATTAATTTAGTTAACTCTGATGATATGAATGCTCTAGCTAACTTTACTAAATTATTAATTAAAGAAGTATCATCGTTATCTAATGTTAGTACTATGGTTATTGATTTAAGAGACTTTTATAAAGAAGATACTTTTACTAATATAATCTATAATAATAATACTCAAGAAGCATTTACTATTATGTTAAATGAAGCCTTTAAAGAAAATAGAACTGACCATTTAATGATATTTGCTATTGGTTTTGAAAAAGCTTACTCTTTATTAGATTCTTCCCTAAAGAACACTTTATTAGATAAGTTTAACCAAATGGCAGAGATGAAAAATATTTCTATAGTACTAGTTGATAGATTAATAGGTATTAAACCATTCGCTTATGATACTTGGTTTAAACAACTAACAGCTACAGATAGGGGAATCTATATTGGACGTGGTCTTAATAATAGTACTATTCATAATTTAAGTACTTCATTTAGAACATTAAATGCTCCTATAGAAGCTAACTTTGGTTTTATAATTACTAATGGTGAAGCCATAAAGATGAAAGTGTTAGAAGGTGATTTATAATGGAAGATAAGATATTAGTTACATTGGTAGTACCAATGATAGAGAAGAAATATGAAGTCTTTCTTCCGGCTAATAAGAAAATAGGAGAGATAATAACACTACTTTCCAAGGGATTAACAGATGTATCTAATGGTTATTATATTATTACTAATAAAGAAAAACTATATAATAGAGTTACTGGTAAAGAATATAATAATAATCAAATATTAAAGAACACTGACATAATCCAAGGCTCATGGTTAGTCTTTATGTAAATAGTTGTAAAGAAAATTGACTAGAAAAAGTTATTATGTTACATTTAGTTAAAATAGGAGGGAAAATTATGGGATCATATATAGCTTCACGAGTTGAAGTTAATAAAGCAAAATCAGCCTTAGAAAAAGAACTTAAAAGCTTACCTGCAGGTGGACAATTTAGAGGTGCCTCAGCAACACTGCAAAATGTTCTTAGAATATTAAATCAAGTTTGGGATACGCAAGGTGGAAGAAGTGCTCAAGCAGAACTAGAAAAATATGTTAGTGAGTTAGATAACTATCAAGAGTTAGAGTCTTCCTTGGAAGAATTAAGAGGAGCTAGTGTCGCAGTCAGTGAAGCTGGTGAATTTAGAGAATTTATAAGTAAAGTAACGGTGGAGGGATAATTTTATGGCACAAGTATCAACAGAAGGAATAAGAGAAACAAATAGAGAAATAAGTAATGCCGTACATATACTTAGAAGTGTTGCTAGAGAAACTAGTAGCAAATGTGCTGCCATAAAAGGCTATGCTAGTGAACTAAATGGTTATAATGGAGCAAGAGTAAAAGAAAGTATTCATACTATTGGATTAACAGAACCAATTATTCCAACAACAAAATCTACTATAACTACCTATAAGTGTTACAATACATTTGATATTAATACTGGTAACATAGTAGATGTTGCTAATAGTCTAGCTCAAAGAGCAGATGAGGTATATGAAACAGTAGCTAAAATACTTGCTAAAGTTTCTGATATAGATGGAATAGCAGAAGCTATTGAAGGTTATATAGAAAAAGTCCAAAGTGTTTTGGGTGATAATATAAGTGCTAAAGCTTTAGGAGCTGCTTCTCTTGCTATCGGTCAAGATGGAATCGCTAAAGCTAATCTTGCTAAGAGTAGTGAAGATCTTAAGAATAGAAATTATATTGATTATGATACATTCAAAAATGATGCTAATTTTTCATCTGGTAAATTATCATTTGAATTACAAGAAGATGGTAGTTATTTAGTAAAAAGTAATGGTGAGTCTACTGGATACTATACCAGTGGCTTAACAGCTGCCCTTTATCTAGATACAGTTAGGACAGTAATGAAAGATAATGGGGAAGAAGTGACTGAACTTTCTCATATTGAAACGCAAGATGAGAGTGAAAAAGCAAACGGCATTCAAGTAACTTATAGTAATTTTGATGATTTAACATCTGAGGTATATGCCAATAGAAAACTTAACAGCAATGATTCTGATGTTCAAAGATTTGTAACAAGGATTTCTAACCATAAAGATTATTTAATACCAACAGGTAAAAAATTATATAGTGAAGATGGTACCTTAATTGCAAGTGCTGGAGATACAGTGTCCTTTGATGAAGATAACAATAATTTTGTAATAAAAGACAACACTGGTGCTTTACGAAATTCATCTAATTACAATACTGATGAATTAATAAAGTGCAAACTTTCTAGAGTACTTTCTACTACAGAAAAAATTAATGGTACATCTACTGATTATTAATATTAATTTATTACATGTAAATAATCGTAAATATAATTGATTAGCAAAAAGAATTGTGTTAAAGTTTAAATATAAAATAATAGGAGGTGAAAGAAATGGCAAGTTACAGTGATTTAACTCAATGGGAACCAAGTGAGGTAAGAGCAGCCATCAAATTATTAGAAGAATCTAATATACAAATGAGTAGACAATTAAGCAATCTAAGAACAGAAACTCATGAAAATTTTGAACAAAACTATAAAACTAGTGGAGGTCAAGTTGCTATTAATAAAATCGATACATTTGTTGATCAAGATGGAAAAAAATTCAATGATTACATTAATCAAAGAATAGCAGACTTACAATATGTTTTAGGACAATTAGAAAATTTAAATGAAAGATAATTTAAAGGAGGCATAATAATGGAAAATACTGTATCAGTACAAGCGATAATGGCTCAAGTAGATATGATTAAAACCAAATTTGCTTCATCAATGGAGGAGTATAAAAATAATATTGATTATGCTTATACTAATGTTGGTGTAACAAGTGCAAATATTGATTCAATTGTAGCTGATATTAAAGGAGAAGTAGAAAGATTAAAAACTAGATTTGATGAAGTTAGAATGGATATTGAAAAATCACTAACTGAGTCAGCTGAAGGAGCTTCTTCTGATATTAAAAATATTGAAAAAGAACTTGGAAATAGATAGATAAAAGGTATTAGTAATTAATACTTTTTTTTATTTGCCATATAATTAAGTATGACTAAAGAAATATTAATTCTTAAACTAGCTCTTGCTGTTAATCAGAAGTTATATAATCAAGATAAAATAACTTATCAAACGTATGAATATACTTTAGATAGTTTATTAAAAGAATTAGGTGATTATTATTAATTTACTTAATATTAGAAATATGTTAAATAGTGGTATAAGTATAAATGATATTAATTTAAGAGTAGTAATCTATGCTAGAGTATCAACTGATCATAAAGAACAAAAAAACTCCTTAATAAACCAGGTGGAGCACTTTAAAAAGGTAATAGATAATAACTTAAACTGGATTTATATAACATCATATATAGATGAAGGTATAACAGGTACTAATGATACTAAAAGAGAACAATTTATGAAAATGATAAATGATTCAAAAAGTGATAAATTTGACTTAATAATTACTAAAGAAATATCACGGTTTTCAAGAAATACTCTAGATAGTATTAAATATACAAGAGAATTACTAAATAATGGAGTAGCAGTTTTTTTTGTGAATGATAATATTAATACTGTTTTACCCGATTCAGAATTAAGATTAACTATAATGGCTTCTCTTGCTCAAGATGAGGTAAGGCGTTTATCAGAGAGAGTAAGATTTGGTATGAATAGGGCTATAGAAAAAAAGATAATTCTTGGAAACAACTTATTATATGGATATAAAAAAGATAAGGAAAGTAAAAAATTAGTTATAGTAGAAAAAGAAGCTAGAGTAGTAGAAAGTATTTATAGAAAGTATGCTATAGATAAATTATCTATTTCTAAAATAGTAAAAGAACTAAATAGCAAGAATATAAAAACTAGTATGGGAAATAAATTTTCTATCTCAACAGTCTCTAGAATGATTGCAAATCCTAAATATAAAGGTTATTACTGTGGAAGAAAAACAAGAGTGGTTGATTATATGACTAAAAAAGTAGAGTATCTAACAGAAGATGAATGGTATCTTTGTAAAGATATAGACTCTATTCCACCAATAGTAACAGAACAGCTTTGGTTGCTTGCCAATAATAGATTATCTAAAAGAAGAAAGCAGTATAAGAAAACAACTAATAATAAAGAGTTATATCTATATAGTAATAAAATATATTGCTTTAATGATAAATACTTATTCTATCGAAGATATTTTAAAAAAGATAAAAGTGATGCTACCTGGGTATGTTCTAACTACTTAAAAAATGGTAAAAAAGTATGTGATTCAGCTAATATTAGAGATAGTGAATTAAACTACATATTTGATAAAATAATAAAAAAATTAGATATTAGTAAAAAAAGTATTATTGATATATTAATGAATTATTATAAGAAAAACAATAAAGAGAAAGATAATAGTTTAGAAATAAAAAAGATAAATATTAAAAAGAATAAACTATTAGATTTATACTTAGACAAATTAATATCTAAAGAAGAATACTTAGTAAGAATAAGTGATTATAATGAAAGAATAAAAACTATAGATGATAATAATACCAAATATAATAATCTAAATGATATAATAAATTATCTAAATGATAATATTACTATTGATAAAATAAGAGAAATTATTATCTCAAGCATATTAAAACGTATAGATGTAAAAAAACAAGATAAAAGTATTATATTAAATATATACTTGTTTATGGATAATTTTAATTTTACTGAAAGGATAAAGTTTAAAAGAGAAACTGATAATGATGTTACTTATATCATTAAAATTTTAACTAGCTAGCTTTCTTTTTATTACATTATCATCAAATAGGGTAACAAAATCACCTTGTCCACCAATGAATGCTGAACTCATCGCTGCAAAAGCAATAGAAGTATCTATATTAACATCTTTCTTAGGATCTATATTATGTTCTTTTAAAGCCCATTCAAAGGTCATTTCTGGCATACCACCTGCACGCCCACCAATTACATCTTTTCCTTTTAAGTCATCAAGGGTAAAGTTATCAATCTTTTTTCTTGATACTATAAATGATCCATCTTTTTGGGTCAATTGAGCAAAAGTCTTTAGATAATCTTTTTCACCACCATTATAAACATAGATAGTAGTTTCACTACCAGCAAATCCAATATCAGCATCTCCTGATAAAACAGCAGCACTAACTTTATCAGCTCCTGGAGTTAAAATGAGATTAAGATTAATTCCATTATCTTTAAAATAACCCTTTTCTATAGCCACATACATAGGTGCATAGAAGATAGAGTGAGTAACTTCTGCTAAAGTAACATCGGTATATTCCTTCTTCTCATCTTTCTTCTTATTGAAATTAAATAATACTGAACAAGCTAGGACAAAGACAATTAGAATAGAACCGATATACAAAATATTTTTTTTCAAACTAAATCCTCCTTTCAGTTCAAAGTATTATATGTATATTTGTTTTTGTTGTTCCTTTAAATGAATTTAGTTATAATAGATTTAGGAGTTGATATGTATGGTATATGAAGAGTTAAAAAATAAATTTGAAGAGTTAAGTGATGATGATAAAAATGCTTTATTAATATATAAATCAAGACTAGGTAGAGCGATTAACTCATTAGATATAGAAGAAAAAGAAGTAGTAGATGTATATAATAAATATAAAAGATTATTAAGTAATCCTGCTAATATGTTTATGTCCTTTACTGTTTTTAAAGATGTGTCCTTTTCCTCTCTTGATAGTTTTAAAGAAAGTCTTATAAATATTAAAAATAAGGTATTAAATATTAATTTAACTTTAGATGAAGATACAACTGTTTATCGAGCCTTTTCTTTAAGTGATGATAGTGAAGAAGAATTATTATCAAAAAGTGAATTAATATCTACTAGTTTAGATATTGATACTTGTGATGATTTTCTAGTATCAGGTAATAAAAGACACTATCTATATCAAATAAACTTAAAGAAAGGATCGAAAGTAGCTATTTGTCCTTATGCTATTTTACTAGATAGTAAAAGTGATAGATTAATATTATCAAAAAGTCATGATCAAGAGGAAATACTTTTAAATAAAGAAAATTACTCTTTTGATATAGTAAAAACTACTACTAAAGAACTAGATAATAATGAAAAATTAGTAATAAGAGTACTAGATTCAGAAATATTAGAAAAAACTAATACGAAGAAAGTTTAAATTTTTAAAAAGCTATTGTTTTATTAAAAGCTATCCTTATATAATATTTCTAGAGGTGATAGATGCATGAATATAGAGGTATTAGAATATTTAATGAAAAGAAGAAAAATTAAGAGTTATTATCAACTGGCTAAAGATGCTTGTTTTCCTTATACAACATTATTAGATTTAACTCATAATAAGAGTAATAACCTAACTAATATCAAAACTTTGGCTAACTATTTTGATATAGACTATAGATTCTTACTTGAAGGTACTACTTATTGTACACTAATAGATGAAAAAAATAGAGTAAAAACCTTTCTACCCTTAGATGATTTAGAAAGAAGTAATGTTTTTGCTACTGTTTTAATGGGAAATTACTAAAATGAGGTGTAATCTTCTTTTTTTTATGATAGAATATGGTATGGAGTTGATAACATGGGATTTTTTGACAAGATAAAACAAAAATTTAAAAAAGAAGAAGTAAAGAATGAAAAGGCAGTAGAAGAGAAAAAAGAAGTATATGATAAAGGATTAAGTAAGAGTAGAAAACAAGTAACATCACTTCTTTCTGATTTAACTCATAGATATACAAAGATTAATGAAGAATATTTTAATGAATTAGAAGAAATATTGATAATGGCTGATATTGGTGTTAATACTGTTATGAAGTTTGTAGATAGACTTAAAGAAAGGGTTAATCATGATAAGATTACAAATCCAGAAGAGTTAAAAGAAATGATAGTAGATGAATTATTTATCATTTATGTTGATGGAGAAGTATTAACTACTAAGTTAGAAACTAAAGAAGAAGGACCTACTGTCTATTTATTTGTTGGGGTTAATGGAGTAGGAAAGACTACTACTATTGGTAAACTTGCTAATAGATTTGTAAAAGATGGTAAGAAAGTATTATTAGTAGCAGGAGATACTTTTAGAGCAGGAGCTTATCAACAATTAAAAGAATGGAGTGAAAGAACAGGAGCATATTTCTATGGTAGGGAAGGAGCAACTGATCCATCTAGTGTTATCTATGAAGGTTGTGAACTAGCTTTGAAGGAAAACTATGATTATGTCTTTATTGATACTGCAGGACGTTTACAAAATAAAGCTAATTTAATGAAAGAATTAGAAAAAATGAATAGAGTTATTAATAAATTAATACCAAACTCTCCAACAGAAACACTACTAGTTCTTGATGCTTCCACTGGTCAAAATGGTATTAAACAAGCAATATCTTTTAAAGAAATAACTAATATCACAGGTATTGTCCTTACTAAAATGGATGGAACTGCTAAAGGTGGAATTGTATTAGCTATTAAAGAAGAGGTAGGAGTTCCTGTTAAGTTTATCGGTTTTGGTGAGCGAGCAGAAGATTTACAAGAGTTTGATATTGAACAGTATATTTATGGATTATTTAAAGATTTCATGGAGGAAAAATGAAAAAGAGTATTACAAAGATAAATCCTAAAGCGATGAAAAAGAAAAAAGATAATACAAAGCTATTTCTTACTATTCAGTTTATTCTTACTATATTATTACTGATATTTGGTATATTATCATTTATTTATAAAGATTTATTTTTCTATTTTAAATTACTTCTTGGTATAACAATTATAGATATGGGTATTAATAATCAACTAATTTATAAAAGACTATATGCTACATATGTTTACCTAGGAGTAGGGGCTATTATTATATTAATAACTTTCTTTGGAGCATAGTATGGAAGAAATGTTATACTATACAATGCTGTTTGATTTATATGGTGAATTATTAACTAGTAAACAACAAGATTATTTTAAAGATT
Source organism: uncultured Bacilli bacterium (assembly GCA_934130265.1). Taxonomy (GTDB): domain Bacteria; phylum Bacillota_I; class Bacilli_A; order RF39; family UBA660; genus Onthousia. The sequence goes on along the minus strand of CAKOYC010000019.1, from coordinate 72 downwards.
ATTACTTTAATAATTTATCACTATCAGAAATAGCAGAAAATTACGAGATAACTAGGAATGCTATTCATAATC
>CAKOYC010000018.1 GCA_934130265.1 uncultured Bacilli bacterium | reverse complement strand
CATGTATCTTACTGTAAAACAGCAGATAAAACATCTGTCTAAGGAAGATTACAAATCAATTAAGGAACTTTGCCATATAGCTAAAAATCTTACTAACGAAGCCATATATAATGTTCGGCAGTATTACTTTACAGAGGATAAATTCTTGAAGTATGAGAAGAACTATAAGCTTCTTAAAAGCAGTCCTAACTACAAAGAATTAAACTCAAATATGGCACAACAAATACTTAAAGAGGTTGATGGTAGTTTTAAATCATTCTTTGGTTTGATAAAGCTTGCAAAACAAGGTAAATATTCCTTTAAGGATTGTAAGTTGCCACGTTATCTTCCAAAAGACGGATATACAACACTTGTCATAGGTTTTGTGAGACTTAATGGAAATAAGTTAATACTTCCATTTTCAAACAACTTTAAAAAAACGCATAAGGTTGTGGAGATTACCATTCCACCTGTATTACTTGATAAGAAAGTTAAAGAGATTCGCATTTTACCAAAGACAACTGCAAGGTACTTTGAGATTCAGTATATATATGAAACTGAATGTATTCAAAGAAATCTAAACACACAAAATGCACTTGCATTAGACCTTGGTGTAAATAATCTTGTAACGGCGGTATCAAGTACAGGTAAGTCATTCATTGTTGATGGAAGAAGGCTTAAATCCATAAATCAGTGGTTTAACAAAGAAAATGCTCGTTTGCAATCCATTAAGGATAAGCAGCACTTTGGTAAAAAGCCTACTAACAGGCAAAAAGCTATCGCCAGGGACTGCAACAATAAGGTTAATGATTATATGAACAAAGTAGCTCGTATGATTATAGATTACTGTATTAACAATGATATAGGCACTCTTATAGCAGGCTACAATGTGACTTTCCAAAGAAACAGTCATATTGGTAAACAAAATAACCAAAACTTTGTAAATATACCATACGGTCGCCTTAGAGATAAGTTGGCATATATGTGTGAACTTAATGGTATCACTTATGTAGAACAGGAAGAATCTTACACTTCAAAAGCAAGTTTTTGGGATAAAGATAACATTCCTGTCTATAATAACGATAATCCTAAAGAATATGAATTTAGCGGTGATCGAGTACATCGTGGTCTATACGAAACGGCAAATGGTAAAACATTCAATGCAGATATAAATGGTGCGTTGAATATTATGCGTAAAAGTAGCGTTGTGGATATGAATATCCTATACGGTAGGGGCGAAGTGGACACGCCCATAAGAATAAGGATTGCCTAATTGCTTAGGTGGAAACTTAAATATCAAACTTCTTAAATAGGAGCGTTAGCTCCTTAGAAGCCCATTACCTTTAGGTGATGGGTAGTTCACCAAAGAAGTTTAACTAGAAAAGGTAACTATTCTCTAAATCAAATTGTTAAAAATTGTGGTGTTAAAAACTTTGATAAATTTCATAATGCTGGATATAGGGGATTGTATAATGGTGAAACTGCTGATGATATTGCTAAAAGAAAAAAATTAAGATATAGAGAAGATATTTTGGATAATATGGGTAGTGAAGAGTTAATAGCTAATCTTTTTAGAATTAGTCAGACTGAGGCAAAACTAAAAAAAGATAATATATCTAGTGAACGAGTAGCTAATGAAACACATTATAATATTGGAAAAAATATTAGAGAGGTTATTGCTAAAAATGGTGGAACTATGCCAGAAAAATTGCCAACTCCTAAGAGGTCATTAAAAGATTTAGAAAGAAATAAGAAGCAACTAAAATAAAAAAGAATCTATATTTTAGACTCTTCCTTAGTATATAATACTACATTCTGAAAATAGTATCCTAATATTTGTTTATAGTTACAATCAAGTTTAGCTAGAGCGTTTGCACCAACGATACTTAATCCATAACCATTACCAATCCCTCTAGTAATAAAAGTAAATCCTTGTTTTAAGACAAGAATAGTAATATCAGCAGAAGGTAAATCTAGGCTAGTCATTAAATCAAGTGAATTGAAAATCTTATCATTTACTTGTAATTTTAAAATTCTATTACTAGGACTTAACTGTTTAATTTCAATATTAATATTCTTATCTTTGATATTTAGTCTTTTTCTTAATTCTTCTACAGAAAAGTATTTTTGATTCATATAATTAGGATATGCTAAATCCCAAAGACTTTCTGTTTGTTTTAGATAAGGTATATTACTATTAGTTTCTGTGTAACCATTACTTACTAAGTGAATGTAAGCTTCTATTGGTTCTTTGTTGTATACTAGATATTCTCCGTCAGTAGCTTTTATTACCTTTTTAAATAAAGTCTCATACATCTTGTAAGTATTTGGATAAAGTAATTTGTAATAGTTTAAATTAACATAAGAAAAGTGATGATTATCTTTAGATATCTTTTCTTTATTCCTATACCTTTTAATCAGTTCACTACGATAAAGAATAGTTATAGCTTTTAAAGCTTCTTCTTCTAAGAATATAGTAATGTTACTAAACAAGATGCTTAAAAGTAGTTTATCTAAAGATATTTTATCATCGGTATCAAGAGTTAGAATAATATCTTTGTCAGACATAATTTTATCATTATCATTTAATAATACTACTTTAGTAGGAATACCATCTACAAAGATAACTACTTTATTACCATTAAATTGAATTCTTTGATTAATTAACCAGTTCTTATCTAAATTGTCTAGATTATAATCATCTAAATCCTTAGCGAATTCATAATTCATAGATAAGTATAAATATAAAACATCTTCATTCTTTTCCTTTACTACCTTGTATTTTTCTAGCATTATATCACCTAGTAGATAGTATTTCTAAAAATTATCTATTTATACTCTAAAATTCAAAATATTTTAATTCATAATCTTTGTCACAATCTTTACCAGTTTTATAAGATAGATTTTTAAATACTTTGTTTAAGTCTATCTTCTTAGTATCCTTTATATAGTAGTTAACTTTCTTGATAATACTTAAAGCTTCGCCTAGAGCCTTATTATATAGCTCGTCAACACTTTCTTCATGTTTTTCTCTTTTTAGACAAGGATGATTCCATTTAGTATGGTCATTATTTAGATAATTTCTTTTATCAGTTAAGGATACATGATAAGAGATAGTCGAGAAGGGAAACATTGTTTTAGGTGTTATTTTCTCACAAACTGTATAGATACACTTTTTAAAACCTGTTTTATCATATCTAAAATACTTAAGTGCAAAATGCATATCCTTTAAAGCCTGTTTGTAGAATTTACTCATTTCTGTAATACCAAAGGTTTCTTTGAATGCATAATCAATTACTTCTTCTAGTTCTTTAGAAAAAGGAGTAAAATCAAAACAAAAATCATAGAATTGAAAAGAATAAACTTTACCTTTTTCTCGGTTATTTATTAAATAATTATCAATAAATACTTCCATATTGTGATGTAATCCTTTATACTTATAACTTCCTTTATCACCTTTTATAAATTCACCAGTTTTATAAAAAACATAGGGATGAATAGTACTATCTAAGACATAATGGGAGATGAAACCATAAAGATAGGCCATCACGTCAGGAACTTGATAGTAATCATTATATCTTATATAGTTAACTAAATTTATAAAAAACTCTCTAGTTTTATTAGTATGAAAATAAAGAGCAAAGTCTTGTTGTTTCTTGCCATTCTTTAAAGAAATTTTATGATAAAAAAAGAAAGGGTCCATTCCTTGAGCAAACATTCTAATACTTTTTTTCTCATCCATTAATAATTCTTTTAGGCCAATAGGTAAATTGTTGTAAACGTCCATGCCAAAATAAGCATGAGTAACTGTTGCCGGCATCTTTTACCACATCCTTTACAAAAAGTATATCACATATTTTCATCAAAAATTCATATTTTTTTAAGTAGTTATGTGGTATAATTACCCTAGGTAGGTGGAAAGATGATAGAAAAACAGTTTAAAAACCTAGAAGAACAAATTGAAATAATGAAATATAAAGGACTTACTATTGATGATCCAGACTTTGCTAAGAAGGTATTACTTAGAGAAAATTACTTCTTTTTAAATGGTTATCGTTATCCTTTGATGAAAAGTATGAAAGATAAAAGATTTTTAGAAGGGGCTACCTTTGAAGAATTATATAGTATCTTTTTGTTTGATCGTGGGATTAGAAATGTTTTCTTTAAAAATTTACTTATCGTTGAAAATAATCTAAAATCAATTTTTTCGTATCAATTATCTAAAAGATATGGTTATAGAGAAAAAGATTATTTAAAAGCTAAGAACTTTACCCAAGATAAAACTAAAACAAGACAGGTTAATGATTTAATTCATAAGATGAAAAGGCAAATAAGAGTTAATGGTAGAGAGCATACTGCTACTAGTCATTATATGATGAATTATGGTTATGTACCTTTATGGATATTAGTTAAAGTTTTATCATTTGGAATAGTAGGAGAATTATTTTCTATTTTAAAATATGAAGATCAAAAAAAAATTTGTGATATCTACCATTTAAATGTATCTACAATGATAACATATCTACCAATATTATCTAACTATCGTAATTTATGTGCTCATGAAGATATCTTATATGAAAATAGAACACAAAAAGTTATACCTAATACCGTTTATCATAAACTTTTAAATATCGAAGAGGATGATGAAGGGTACGTTCAAGGGAAGAATGATGTCTTTGCACTAGTGATTATTATGAAAGATATGCTAAGTGAAGAAGAATTTAAAAATATGATGTTAGAACTTGAAAGAGAGATAAATAATTTATCTTATAATCTACATACAATTAAAGTAGAGGATATTTTAAAGCGAATGGGATTTCCTACTAACTTTGAACAAATTGAAAAAATGGAGAGGAGTTATGAAGAAGATGAAAATTGATAAACTTAAAGATAGTATTTTAATAATAGTAGCGTTTATTTTAGGAGGAGTTTTAACTTATGTAGTAGTAAATGGTAATTTAACTACTTCATCTAAAGGAACTACTAGTAGTAGTGGTGCTACTTGTAGTAGTAAAAATTGTACTAAAGTATTAGTAGATGGTTCAGGAATTAGTCAATCAGTATCTAAAGTATATGATGGTGTTGTTATTGTTAGAAATTATCAAAATAATGAACTAGCTGGTTTTGGTACTGGATTTGTTTATAAAGAAGATGATAAATATGATTATCTTATAACTAATCATCATGTAATTGATGGTAATAGTAAAGTAACAGTAGTAACTAGTAAAGAGGAAGAGTTAGATGCTGAAGTGTTGGGTAGTGATAGTTATGTTGATATTGCTGTAATTAGAATCAAAAAGAATAAAAATTTAACAGTATTATCTATTGGTACTAGTGAAAATAGTAAACTAGGAGATTTAGTATTTACTATTGGTACACCTGTTAGTAATGAATATCAAGGAAGTGTTTCTACTGGACATTTAGCAGGAAAAGATAGAATGGTAACTGTTAGTACAAGTAGTAATGGTTATGGAACTAGTTCTGGTGACTGGGTTATGAAAGTTTTACAAACAGATGCTTCAATTAATCCAGGTAATAGTGGGGGACCACTTATGAATTCTAATGGAGAAGTAATTGGTGTTATTTCTATGAAATTAGTTAAAGAAGAAATTGAAGGTATGGGATTTGCTATTCCAATTGAGTATGCTATGTCTAAGATTGAAACTTTAGAAAAAGGTGAAGAAATTAAGTGGCCTCAATTAGGAGTACAAATGGTAAATGTATCTGATGTTAAACAATCTCGTTTTGGTAGTAATTATAATATTCCAAATGATGTTAAAACTGGAGTAGTAGTAGCAGGAATAGTAAGTGGTACTGGTGCTTCTAAATCAGATTTAAAAGAAGGGGATATTATTACTAAACTTAATGGGGAAGAAGTAGAAAATGCAGCATATCTTCGTTATGAACTATATAAATATGCTCCAGGAGATACAATTACCCTTACTTACTTACGTGATGGTAAAGAACATGAAACTAAAGCAGTATTATCAAAAAGTGAATAAGAGGAGAAATTATTATGAGAAGAGTTATACCCCTTGAAAAAAAGGTAGAAAGTAAAAATGGAATAGTTTTATTGGATAAGATATGTAATTATATAAATGAACATTTGAATGAGTTTGATGCTGATGATTATAAAGATCTTACAGAATTGTGTCTTTATCTACTTACAGGTTCTAAGAGGGATGAAATAAATACAAGCTTTTTTGAGACTATTAATATTTATTTAAGAGAAAATATTGGTAGAGTGGAAATTGATTTTTCTAATGCCGATACCATTCACCAAATAAGAGTTGGTAATGTAAAAATGGGTAGTTTGAGTTTTAAAGATTTTTCTTTAAAGGAAAAACAAAATAGAATAGAAAAAAAACTTAATTGTTGTGGATTTTATCCTACAATGAATCGCAAGGAAAGAATGTTTTTAACTATTGATGATAAAACTATTATGGGAAATCAAGCAGTAATTAAACAAGCTGACTATGATAATGTCTTTTTAGGCCAATATTATTTTAATCGAAATGATATCTCTCCTAGTAAAGCATCATTAACAAAATTAGAAACAATATCTGATGAATTAATAATGGAAGATATATATGAATATGATGGGTCTGGGGAAAATAAACATTATGAGGGAATACTATCACTAGAAAAGCATAAAGGTAATGAATATTTTGTATCATCATTAATAGATAGAAAAGAACTTTTTGCAAATAGATATGGAATAAGTCCATCTAATACATCTTCACTTAGAATAAAGTGAAAGAACTACTTGGTTGGTAGCTCTTTTCTTTTGACATTAAAACATCCTATATTGTTATCTTTTAGATATTGATATTTATTTAATAATTGTTTTTCATCTTTTATTATTACTTCTAAGGAAGAACCTCCTAACAAATATTTTTGTAAACTAGCTTGCTTTAAATCATCTATAGGAAGAGTAATACCTTCTAAGTACTTATCTTTATTAGTAACATCTTTTATTTTACCAAATATGGCGGCATCTTGTTTTTTAAACTCTGTTTCTATGTTACTATCCTTATAAGCGGTTAAGACAAAATTTAAATTATTTTGTTCACTATAATTATCTATCTTTTTTTGTATAAAGTTTAAAATATCTTTAGCAAGATTGTAAGTTATTTCTTCATCCTTATTTCCCGTTAAAGTATATATTGCTTCTGATAGACCAACTATATGAAAAGCTAGGGTACCATGCTTTAATAATTTTCTTAATCTATCCTTATTCTTTAACTTTTCTCCATCATGCCAAGTACCTAACTGATATAAAGTTGGAAAGTGGAGAATAGTTTTATCTACTTGTAGTTCAAATCTCTCTAAAAGGGCATCTTTCGCTTGTTTTAGTACTTTTTCTAGTTCTTGATAGAATAATCTATAATCAGTCTCTTTGGTCTTTGTATTCTTACTTTTAAGGGCTATTCTAACTAGATTAATAGATATACATGATATATTACCCTTACCACCAACCATCTTTTTATCAATAGTAGTATTATCTTCTATAACCCTTAGGGAATTATAACCATAGTTAACACTTTCCTTAATTGCTTTATTAAAAGAAGCTTCTTTATTAATAAAATATAGGTTAGAGTAGTTAAACATAGTAGTAGCAATTTCTTCAGTCATTTCTCCTTGATAGTAATATTCAATATATTTATTATTTACTAGTGATTTTATTATTAATTCTTTCGTAGAATTATTAGTTCCAAAGTTAATTGCTAAGGGAAAAGTTATAGTCTTAAAGAAAGTCTTTAAAGAAATAGTAAAGTTCTTTTCACATTTCATTTTAGCTTTCTTAATAATAGTAGATATTGCTAAATATAAAGGGGTATTATTATCTATAGCAAAGTAGGCAGGAGTTATGTCAAATGATGTTATATTATCAATACCTGTTATAGTTAAATAGTTAGTTAAATAATTAGCATCTAAATATATATCAATATATTCTTTTAAGACAGATTTAAATTCTTTAAGTAAGATACTTTCTAAGACTAAGTCAAAATTAATTAACGAGATACTTTGATACACTTCTTTACTAAGACTATCTAGATATAGTTTAATTCTATTTAGATAGGTACTAATTTTGTCTATAGAATTTAACTCTTTGGCAAAATTAGTATCAAGAGTAGCAAGCTCAATAAGGTCTACATCACAAGTAGCTATCATTCCAAATGGTATAGTTTCTATAGAATGTAAGTTAAATATTCCGGCATCTTGGCATCGTACTGTTTTAGTATCTAATAGATAGGCTTTAGCAAATTCTGATGAAATAGTTTCTCCAAACTGTAATAGAAATGAATTAGGACGTTCTTTTAGGTTATCATCAATATTATCTAGACCTAGTCTTTCTATAGCTTTTAAGAACTTGTGTTGCTGTTTCATAACAAAAGCAGATCTTGAAGCATTTCTATGTTCTCTATAAGTAGAAAAAGCTAGATAAACATCTTCAAAGTTATTCTCTTTTAAAACTTCTTCAATTAAATCTTGAATATTTTCAATATTTATTGTTTTTCTATCTTTATATTCTTTTTCTATCTTTTTAAGTACTTTAGAATATACCTTATTAACATCTTCATCCCTATAGGGGATATCTAATGAATGAAAAGCTTTTTGAATAGCAAGAGCTATTTTTTCCCCTTGGAAACTAGTTCTTTGACCACTTCTTTTGACAACTGTTAAAGTGTCAAATGTTGACATATTTATCATATACAATTTACACTCCCTTTTTTCTATATTAATTATACTTATAAATACTTATAAAATCAATGATTTAAAAAAATACTTTAAAAAAAACATTTTGAAAAAATAATACATATTTTCTTAAAAAGCCTTATAAATAAAGGGTAAAAATAAAAATATGCTCAAAATACATAAAATGTTTTTTTAAATAAAAAATATGTAAATCGAACAAAAATAAAAAATATAAAAACAATAAAAACTATTGCATTTAACTAAAAATAGTGAGTATAATCGAGTTGTCGAATGAATAAAAAGAAAACAAAGAGGTGTAAAAAATGGCAAAAGTTAAAGAGGTAAAAAAAGAAAGAAAGGAAAAGAAAAATAGATACAAAAATCCACCCATTAATATTATAAAAAAGAATGGGACTAAACAACCATTTGATGGTGAAAAAATAAGAAGTGCAATTGAAAAAAGTGCTGAAAGGGTAATGGTTGATTTAACTGATGAAGCTAAAGATGAAGTTGTTAATATTGTAATTGATTTATTAAAGAATCAAACTAGTGATGCTGAAGTTAGTCAAATTCATAATTGTGTAGAAGCAGCACTAGAGCAAGTTAATCCTTTAGTAGCTAAAAGCTATAGAGAGTATCGTAACTATAAAAATGATTTTGTACATATCTTAGATAAAGTTTATAAGAAAGCTCAAGCAATTAATTATATTGGAGATAAAGAAAACTCTAATACTGATAGTGCTTTAGTATCTACACAAAGAAGTTTGGTATATGGTAACTTAAATAAGGAATTATATAAGAAGTTTTTCTTAACAAAGGCAGAGATAGAAGCTTGTGATGATGGCTATATTTATGTTCATGATATGAGTGCTAGACGTGATACAATGAACTGTTGTTTATGTGATGTTGGTGCTGTTATGAGAGATGGCTTTGAAATGGGTAATTTATGGTATAATGAACCAAAGAGTCTTGATACTGCTTATGATGTTATGGGAGATGTAATTATCAATACAGCAGCTATGCAATATGGTGGTTTTACAGTGCCAGAAGTTGATACTATTTTGACTCCATATGCCAAGAAAAGTTACAATAAGTATTATGATGAATATATGGAAATAACTAATAATGAAGACCCAGAAAAGGCTGAAGAATATGCTTGGAAAAAGACAAGACGTGAATGTGAACAAGGTTATCAAGGTATTGAATATAAATTAAATAGTGTTGGTTCTTCTCGTGGTGATTATCCATTTGTAACATTTACTTTTGGACATGAAGAAGATAGATTTGGACAAATGATTAGTGAAATAATTTTAAAAACTCATCAAAAAGGACAAGGAAAACCAGGATATAGAAAACCAACTTTATTCCCAAAATTAGTATTCTTATATGATAAAAATCTTCATGGTGAAGGTGGTAAGATGCATTATCTATTTGAAGATGCCCTAGATTGTAGTAGTAAGACAATGTATCCTGATTACTTATCATTAACAGGTGAAGGATATGTTCCTTCAATGTTTAAGAAATATGGAAAGATTATTAGTCCGATGGGATGCCGTGCTTTCTTATCTCCTTGGTTTGAAAGAGGTGGAATGGAACCAGCTGATGAAGATGATCAACCTGTATTCATTGGAAGATTTAATATTGGAGCAATTTCTTTAAATTTACCAATGATTTTAGCAAAGTCTAGAGAAGAACAAAAAGATTTTTATGAAGTACTTGATTATTATCTAGAAATGATTCGTAAGATTCATATTCGTACTTATAATTATCTAGCTAAGAAGAAAGCATCTACTAATCCACTTGCTTACTGTGAGGGAGGATTCTATGGAGGTAGATTAAAACCAAATGAGCCTATTGAACCAATCTTAAAATCATCTACTGCTTCTTTTGGAATAACAGCTTTAAATGAATTACAAGAGTTATATAATGGTAAGAGTTTAGTAGAAGATGGTGAATTTGCTCTTGAAGTTATGAGATATATTAATGATAAGACACAAGAGTTTAAAAAAGAGGATGGAATTTTATATGCTATTTATGGAACTCCAGCTGAAAGTTTATGTGGTACGCAAGTTGAACAATTTAGAAAGAAATATGGTATTATTAAAGGCGTATCTGATAGAGAATATGTTTCTAACAGTTTCCACTGTGGAGTTTGGGAAAATATTACTGGTATACAAAAACAAGATTTAGAAGGAAGATTCTGGGAGCTATTTAAAGGTGGCCGTATTCAGTATGTTCGTTATAACTTAAACTATAATAGAAAAGCAATGGAAACTTATGTTGAAAGAGCTATGGATAAAGGTTTCTATGAAGGAGTTAACTTATCACTTTCTTACTGTAATGTTTGTGGTCATGAGGAATTAGATATGGATACTTGTCCAAAATGTGGAAGTGATGATCTTACAAAGATTGATCGTATGAATGGATATTTATCATATTCAAGAGTACATGGTGATACGAGACTTAATCATGCTAAGATGGTAGAAATTTCAGAAAGGAAGAGTATGTAGATGAGATATCATAATGTAACAAAAGCTGATATGTTAAATGGTGAAGGATTACGTGTTGTATTATGGGTAAGTGGATGTTCTCATAAATGTCCAGGTTGCCAAAATGCTATTACGTGGAATCCTGATGATGGAGTAGAATTTGATGATGATACAATAAAAGAAATTTATCATGAACTTGACCAAGATTGGTGTAGTGGATTAACTTTATCAGGAGGAGATCCGCTCTTCCTTGGTAATAGAAAAACGATAAGAGATTTAGTTATGAATGTTAAACAACTATATAAGGATAAAACTATTTGGAGTTATACCGGATATACTTGGGAAGAATTAATCGCTCAAAGAGAAGTTGATAAAAATTTAGATGATATTTTAAATTGTATTGATGTCTTATTAGAAGGTAAATTCGTTATGAAACTTCATGATGATAGATTACATTATGTAGGTAGTAGTAATCAACGTATAATTGATGTTAAAAAAAGTCTAGAAGAAGGAAAAATAGTTCTATATATAGATAATAGTAATATAGGTGATAGTGATAAAGCAACTGTAGTACAGTGCGCAGTAAATAGTTAGGAGAAGTTATGAAAACAAGAGGATTTGAAGTAGTTAAAGGATATGAAGATAAGGATATACATTTACCAGTAAGAGGAACTAAACATGCTGCTGGTTATGATATAGAAGCAGCAGAGGATATAGTTATTCCTGTTTATGAAAAAGGAATTAAACCAACTTTAGTTCCTACAGGATTAAAAGCTTATTGTATGGATGATGAATGCATTTTCTTACTTAATAGAAGTAG
>CAKOYC010000017.1 GCA_934130265.1 uncultured Bacilli bacterium | reverse complement strand
GGCTTATACTTTTGAAAACACCTCTCCTTATGACTACTTAAAGAGTAAACAAAAAGGTGCAGAACCTACTAAACGTGATTTAAAACTTATTGAAGACTTGATGATAGAACAAAAATTATCATCAGGAGTAGTTAATGTTTTAATATCATATGCTTTAAAACTTAATAATCAAAAATTAAATAGAAGTTATTTAGAAACTATTGCTGGCCAGTGGAAAAGACTTAATATTGAAACAGTAGAAGAAGCGATGCGTCTTACTGAAAAAGAATATAAAAAGATGAAGAAGATAGCTATGTCTACTAATACTAATAAAAATAATAAAGCAGTAGTTAGTAAACAAAAAGAAATACTACCTGATTGGTTTAATGAAGATTTAAAAACTAATTCAATGGATAGCAAAGAAAAAGAAGAGATGGATACATTGTTATCATCATTTTAGAAAGAAGGCTTAAAAATGCAAGAAGACTTATCATTTTACTATAGTGCGATGAAAGGTGGTAAAACAACTAGAATTTTTCAAAAGATTCATGATTTAGAAGAAAATGGTCAAACTGTTTTGCTAATTAAACCTATGATTGATACTAAGGGTAATGATTATATTATCAATAGAAAAGGAGAAACTAGAAAGGTTGATATTTTGCTTGATAAAGAAGATGGAATATTAACTACTAGTAATATAGAAAATATATTATTTTGTAATCATATAATTGTTGATGAGGTACAGTTTTTAACTGAAAAACAAATAGAAGAATTATGGATGATTAATAAGAAGGCAAATATTAAGGTTTCTTGTTATGGATTAAGAACTAATTTTAAGGGTGAATTATTTGCAGGTAGTGCTAGACTAATGGCTCTTGCTGATAATATTGTAGAGCTTGAGACTAACTCTTTATGTCTTTGTGGCGAAAAAGCTAAGTTTAATGCTAGAAAAGTAGATGGCAAATTTACCTTTAATGGAGAAGAAATTGAAATAGATGGGGCTAATAAAAAGATATAATATGTTCCTTTGTGTGGAACTTGTTATTATAAAAATGTTTATACTAAGAAGAAAAAGTAGAAGTAAATGATTCGTTTTAGTAAAAAGTATGCTAAAATGAATATATGTCCTCGTAGCTCAGTAGGATAGAGCGATTGCCTCCTAAGCAATAGGTCGTTGGTTCGATTCCAATCGGGGACACCATATTAATAGAAACTAGAGATTTCTAGTTTAGTGATAAATTATTATTGTAAAAGGTGAAAATAGTGAAATCAGAAAATACAATAAAGGATAATATTAATGAAATTTTACTAAATACAATTGGTATGTCTTATGATGAATATGAACAACTCGACTTTGATGAACAACAAAAAGTAATGGCTGAATATCATAAGAGACATCCAAACAAAAGTAAAACTACTACTGCTATGATTGGTGGAAGAGATGACTCTTTATTTATTAAAACTAGTAAAGGAAAGAAAATTTTAACAACAAATGGCTATTATATAGCAGGAGAAACTTTGGAAGAAAATAAAGAAAGATGGGAAAAATCAATCAAAAAAATTTATAGAAAAAAATAGATAATAAACAATTAATTATTTCAGTAGACATTTCTCTATGGAAATAGCTTGCTACTTATTAAGTTATTTACTTATTCTATATTTGTTATAGCTATTTGTAACTTTTATTCTAAATTTGTAGAACTATTTTAAGCATATCAGGGGAGTAAAAAAGATGAATTATTTAAAATTTAATCAAGAATTAGATGAATATTTAGATAGTCATAAATATTCATTTTATCTTTATACATTAAAGTCTAATATAGAATTTTTAAAAGAAGCAAAGAAGAGGCTTGATCCTTTTAAAATTATAGGTAGTAATAAACTATGTTTAGAATGTAATCAATTTGTTGATGGAATGGAAACTCTTGATTTGGTAAGTGAGTTTTTAAACAGTATTGATAAACGTTATACTTATTACTTTGAAAAGAGTTTAAATGATGGAAGTTTTGGCTTTTGTGATTCTATTAATGATACTAAAGATTTTAGTAATAATGCCTATATCAGTAATAATAGAAATTTATATAATGTTGCTTTTAATGGTACTATAACTGATGGGAAAACTCTTATTCATGAATTTTTTCACTATTTGAATTTAGATGCTTATTTAGCTTCTCCTGTTTTTTCTGAACTTATTTCCATTTATATGGAAAATAAATACTTAGATTTTATTTATGAAAAAGGTTATTCCAAAAATGATATTGCTGTCAGTAGATTATTTAGATATCTTTCTTATAACTACTCTTGTAACAAATTATATAATGATAGCATTTTATTAAATATTAAAGATAAGATAGGTTATATAGATGAAGACAGTTATCAATTTATTATTGATTATAGAGAAAAACTTGATTTTCCTAATATGACTAAAGATGAATACTTATTTATTTTGCATACTTTAGTAAATGATATTAATGGTTTTGATAAGAATAATCCTAGAAAAAATATAAGATTTAGACCAGACTTTACATATAGATACTTTATTGGAACGGCATATAGTAGTTATTTATTAAAAGAAGAAGATAGCTTAGGAGATGTCTTATTATTAAATGATTCTTTAATCTATGATAAGGAATTACCTATATTTAAATGTTTTGAGTTGTTAGGAATTGATGAGGTTAATTTTGATCAAGTAATTAAAGCTACTAATGAGTATTATAGGCCATCAATTATTAGCTATAAATTGACCATTAAGAAAAGTAGTTCAGGCTATGTGCTTTAGCACATAAATTCTTAAGAATTTAGAGGTAATTAATTGCCAATGCCTTTTAGTTACAGTATAATATGTAGCTAAAAGAGGCAAGGTATAAGAGAAAGTTATCACATGTACAATATGATATAGAATACCATATTGTTTGGACTACTAAATATAGATATCCTGTTTTGAAAGGTAAAATTGCAGAAAGAGCAAGATATTTCATAAGGCAAGGATGCAATAGTATGAGTGTTGCTATTATTAAAGGTTCAATCAGTAAAGATCACATACACTTGTTAGTTAGCTGTCCACCGAGCCTTTCTGTTTCTAAACTAGTCCAGCAACTAAAAGGTAAAACATCAAGAACATTGCAAATGGAATTCAAAGAATTAAAATCAAGATATTGGAGACAATATTTATGGTCAGTTGGTTATTTCTGTAGGAGTGTAGGTGCAATTACAGAAATAACAATTAAAGATTATATTGAAAATCAAGAGAATGAAAGTGAAGAAAATTTTAAGATTGTGAATTAACGAGTTTACTCGCTAATTGTACTTTCAGCACTTAAACAAGCCATGTACTTTAGTGTATGGTGGTTGACAAAACTAGTTATTATGCTATGATAAGTATGAGAGTAGGAAAATAAGATGGATGAAATAAAAGTATCAAGTGATTATAAAAATGCTAGTATTAGTGATGAATTAGTAAAGAAGATTAAATATATAGTAAAGGAAGATTCTCTTTTGCGAATGCACTATGATGATATTACTACTGATATGTCTTATCGCATTTTTGATGAAATAGTAACAGATTTTATTAATGAATGTAATACCAGGTTTAATTTACATAATGATATTGAATTTGATAAGAATATGATTGAAGAATATAATGAATTATTACCTAAGAAGACTATTGATAAAAAATATCATAACATTACATCTTATTATTTAATAAATGAAAAAAAAGCTGATTTAGTAAAAACTATAGATAGTGTTTATCAAATCAATAAGAAAATTGAAGAATACTACTTAACTAGAGACTTAATAAAGGCTAAAGATGATACTATAATTAATATGAAATACTTTATGAGTGAAGAAGATATTTCTTCCTTTGATAAAGAGTATACTAATGCAATATTAAATAACGATACTGTTACCATGAAAAAATTATTAGAAGATGTTCAAGGAAAAATTTTGAATGAATGGGCTAATTATTTTGGAAATTTGGATACTATGAATGATGATAATTTTTGCTTTCTTGGTCATAGCAGCAAAACAACAGAATATAAAGGAGAATTTAAAACTAAGTATGTTTCTTGTTCTTTATTTAATCAAGATATAAATGATGCTTTCAATAATGATTTTGGATTTATTATAGAGCCAGTTAATATAGTTGGTGCTAATAGTTGTGATATGTACGTTGATAATGAAGCATTAGATGAAGATACATTAATGGAATATAGTTCTATTAAAAAAATTCATCATCCACAAAGATTAATAGATGAGTGTTTAAAATATAAACAAGAAAATCAAGAAAGTAATAATATAATTCCTGTTTATAGTGAAGTAGTAACTCTTGGTTTTCATCCAACTGCTATTTTTTGTTTTACTAATGGAGCTAAAAATTATGATTATAATTATGAAAGAGCTTATAAGCTACAAAAAAGTTTTCCAAGTTTAAAAGTATATGATTTTGATGTAATGAAACGTAAGGCTGGTAAAGAGCTTGAGAGTTTCAAATTAGAATTAGTTGATACTTTATTAGAAAAACTTACTAGTTTAAGTGGAGGTTGTAGTTCAGAAGAATTGTTTAGATATGATTATTTTTTTACTGAGTTTGATAAATTAAAACAAAAAGAAAGTTATACTGAAGCTGATATAGAACTTATATTTAGAAAGAATCAAGATATGATATCATATCTTGATAGTAATTCTCATTTGTTTTCTTTAGAGTATTCTTCTGATGAGATAAAATATATTCTTGGAAATAGTTATAAATATAATATAAATTCTATTTTTAAAGAAGGTGTAAAACCGTTTGTTATAAATGAGTTAGCTAAATTATTGCCTTATAAAGAAAAACTAGATGAATATTATAATGGTTTAGGAAAAACTGTTTTCTTACTATCTAAAATAGAAGTAACTGATTCTATGCTTTTAGAAATCAAAGATACAAAAATAGACAATTTTGAAAAACTATCTAATTACTTAGCTAATAAACAAATGATTATTTTAAATGATAAGGAAGAAAAAAATGTATCTGATTTACAAAAAAATAGAGAAGAAAGAGAAAGACTTAATAAAGAGAAAGTTGAACGAGAAAATAGTCAAAGAGAATATTCAAAATATCATAAAATTAATATGTTTAAAGATTTTCAAAAACCATTAAAGTGTCAATATAATAAAGTCTTAGAGGAAATTGATAAGAACGATATTAGATTTAATAATCTCTTAAAAGAGTATGATCAATTATTAGAACAATTAAATATCTTAACTATAAAAAAAGAAGAAGAATTACAAAAAGACTTTACTGATGTTGAAACAACTAGCAAAATAGATGAAATATTAAAAGAAGTAAATTTACTATCTTCTCATCCACTATTAAATATCATAAAAATTAATAAAAGGAAAAAATCTATAGAAAAATTAACTTTACAAAAAGAAGAAAGGAAAAAGAAGTTTTTAAATAAAAGGGAAGATAATATTACAGCTATCAATAATGATATAAATGTTACTACTGAAAAGATAGATAAAACAGAAGAAGATATGGAAGATATTAAAACAGAAAATCAAAATTTAAAAGCAGAAAAAAAGACTATTTTGGGTAAAGTTAATTACTATTTTTCCTGTAACAAAGTAGAAGATATTGATGAAATGATTAAGAAAAGTGATGAGTTTTTGTCAAGGTATGATTTTATTAGTAACGATTATACTATAACAGAGATTGATTACAAAATAAGTGAACTTGATAAAGAATTTTTAGGCATTGTAGATGAAGATAAAATAATAAAAGAAGAAAAAAATCATTTGCAAATGTAGCATTTTTATAAAAGAGCTAAGGCTCTTTTTGTTGTTTGTGTTGATTGACTAAGTGTTTTTTGTTTGTTATAATCTGCCTTACTTTGGAAAGGGGTAAATTATGTTTGATAAGAATATATATATAAAACAAATAGAAGAACAAATGAAAAGAAATAAGCCTTTTTCTGATAATAGTGATTTTGATATTTATTCTTTTATAAATCTAGTAGGAAGTTTTACAGAATCTAGAGAGTTAACTAAATTTGCTCCATATATTCCTTATTTGCTAGAAACTAATAGTGCAAAGGCATATTTTTCTAAAATGTTAGAAAAAGAAAAAACAGTAATTAAAGAAGTTGAAAATATTTATTCCAAGGAAACATTTGAAAGATTAAGTCCTGATGTTTATACTTTAGCAAGTAAATCTAATTATACAATGGGAAGCTATGTTAAAAAGTTTATAAAAGAAGAAGATTATATTAAATTCAAAGCCGTTTGTGATTTCTTAAGAGTTAATAATCAAGATATATTTAAAGATTCTATAGATAATATATTAAATGTAGAAAGAGATAGAGAAAGAGCAATAAATGAAGCTAATACTTAATGAAGCTAGTCGATTAATTGAAATATTTAAAAATAGTGATTTTGATAGTATTGGAACTTTTCGGTCTTATATTAAAGAAGAATATGGTTTGTCTTTAGAAAAGCAATTGGCTTTATTTGATATAGCTAGGGAAAATCAAAAACTAGCAATGATTGTTAAGGCTAAAGAAAAAGAGATAAGAGAAAGCCAAAAGACTAAAAATAAAATAGTAACAGAAAAAATGCAAAAAGCTAAATTAGATTATAATATCGGAAAATATGGAGAAGAAGCTGTTAAAGCTATGAGAACTTTTCTTGAAACAGATAGTACAACAATTAAAAAATTCTGTAATAGTGCAGGAATTAGTGAAAAGGATTTTGCTTTCTATAGAAAATTATGTACAGAAATAGATGATAATTTAACAATTGAAGTTAATGAAAAATGTAAAGCTACAAGTAAGAAATTTATTATTTTTATTATTAATTCTGCTAGTGAAGTGGCTAAAGAAATGAAAAGATGTCATTTAGAAAACGAAATATATAATTTATATAATCATTATCAAAAGTATGGTATTTCACCATTTTTAATAGCTAATATGGCTTCTAGATTCGAAAGGATAAATGCTAGTAAATTAATAAATCAGTATATGACTATCCATAATAATTTGTTTATTGGAGTTAATTCTTTTAGAATAGAAAGTATGAAGAGAAAGACATCTATTTATACAGCTAACTTCTATTTAGAAGGTAAAAGTATATCTTATAATAAAAAAGATTTAGAAGAAGCAGTTAGTAATCTAAAAGACAATAATATACCTTTTTATAATGCTACACTGTATGAAGCTTTAAAACAAGTGAAAGAGAAAAGTAAAACTAGTAATAAGTGTTACAAAAAAACTCAAATAAAACAGTAGTAATTATTAATAAAATATAGTATTATTAAATCAAGGAGGTAAGTATTGTGTGTTTTCTATGGTTAATTATCTTTATAGTCTTAATTATTACTGAATTATTAACTATTAATTTAGTAACTATTTGGTTTGCTTTTGGAGCATTATTAGCTTTAGTAGTAGAAGTTAGTTTTAGTAATATAGTGTTAGATATTATCACTTTTATTATAAGTTCTTTTCTTCTTATAATATTAACTAAACCAATAATAGGTAGACTTAAAGTTAAGAAGGTAGAAGCTACTAATCTTGATATGGTAATTAATAAGATTGGGATTGTAACAGAAGATATTAAACAAGATAAAATTGGGGAAGTAAAAGTTCTTGGAAAAAGATGGAGTGCATATAGTAATACTGAAATAAAAAAGGATGAAAAAGTAAAAATATTATCTATTGATGGGGTTAAACTCAAGGTAGAGAAAATAGGAGAGTGATAATATGTTATTTATAATTTTAATAATTATTCTAGTGATAGTAATACTAGGAATCAAAGTAATACCACAATCAGAAGCAAAGGTAGTAGAACGTCTTGGTAGTTATAATGCTACTTTAGGAACAGGTCCACACTATGTAATTCCTTTTATTGATAGAGTTGCTAATACAGTAACTTTAAAAGAAATAGTAAAAGATTTTGCTCCACAACCAGTTATTACTAAAGATAATGTTACGATGCAAATAGATACGGTTGTTTATTTTCAAATAACTGATCCTAAATTATATACTTATGGAGTAGAAAATCCTATAAATGCTATTGAAAATTTAACTGCTACAACCCTTAGAAATATTATCGGAGAATTAGAACTTGATCAAACATTGACATCAAGAGATATAATTAATTCTAAAATGCGATCAATTCTAGATGAAGCAACTGATCCTTGGGGTATAAAAGTTAATCGTGTTGAAGTTAAAAATATTTTACCACCTAGAGATATTCAAGAAGCAATGGAAAAACAAATGCGAGCAGAACGTGAAAGACGTGAGAAAATTCTTCAAGCAGAAGGTGAGAAGAAAGCAGCTGTTTTAATTGCTGAAGGAGAAAAAGAAAGTACTATTCTAAGAGCAGATGCTAAAAAAGAAGCAGAAATTAGAGAAGCTGAAGGTAAAGCTGAAGCTATTATGAAAGTAAAAGAAGCTGAAGCTGAAGGTATTAAACTAATTAAAGCAGCAAAAGCAGATGAAGCAGTATTAAAACTAAGAAGCTATGAAGCTATGGTTAAAGTAGCTAATGGTACAGCGACTAAGATAATTGTTCCAAGTGATTTACAAAATTTAGTAACAACTGGTTCTATTTTAAAAGAAACAATTAAAGAAGAAAAAGATAATAAATAAGATAGCCATTATTGACTATCTTTTAATGTGTCTATAATCATCTTGATAACAATCTCTTCCATCTTATCATAATCAAAATTTGGATGTTTATGATAAGCTTCTTCATGAGCTAAGCTATCAATAAGGTTAACAATGATATGAATCTTTTCTTTTAGGTTTTTCTTTCCATAACCATTGTTTAAAAATAGATTATATAACTTATCTGTAAGAATAAGTTCCTTCTCTTTAAATATCTTTTCTACATCATCATCTAAATGTTCCATTGAGGTAAGCTCTTGATGGGCTTTTTTAGTTGAGGTATGTTGCTTTTTATTAATAGTAATTATTTCTTTAAAGAAGCTAGCTAGATTATTAGGCAGTTTTTTATTTTCATCTATTAAAGAAATAGTAGGAAACATTATCTTATCGGTATAACATTTAACACCTTCTAAAAATATTTCTTTTTTATCATTAAAATACTGATAGATGATTCCGGTTGAGACATTGGCATATTTGGCTATATCACTAGTGGTAGTATTATAGTAACCATTATTACACATTAATTCAAAACCTTTTTCAATGATTTTATTTCTTTTTTCAATCGATCTTTTTTGAGTAGGTATTCTTATTTCACTCATTGTTATCACTTCCAATATTAATTATACAATACTTAAAAGAAAATGTGAACAAATATTCATATTTTTGTTGACGGACTAAATAATTAGAATTATAATCTAAATATGAAATATAATTCATATATGAGAGGTGTTTTATGGAAGAACAAATTAAATTTCAAAATGTAGTTAAAAGCTACGAAGTAGGGGATGTGAACTTTAAAGCCTTAGATGGTGTTAGTTTCTCTATTCCTAAAGGAGAATTCGTTGTAATACTTGGACCATCAGGAGCTGGTAAGTCTACCTTACTAAATCTTTTAGGAGGAATGGATAAGGTTACTAGTGGTAAGATTATAGTAGATAATGATGTAATATCAGACTATAGTGATAGTCGTCTTACTAAGTATAGGGCAGAAAAAGTAGGGTTTATCTTTCAGTTTTATAATATTTTACCAACACTTACTGTTTTAGAAAACGTCGAGTTAGTTAGGGATATTGTAAAGACTAAAAAAAGTGCTAAGAAGATACTAAAAGAAGTAGGACTAGAAAAACATGCTAATAAATTTCCTAATCAGTTATCAGGGGGAGAACAACAAAGAGTCTCTATTGCTAGAGCAACTTATAAAGATCCAAGCATTATTCTAGCTGATGAACCAACCGGAGCCCTTGATTCTAAAACGGGAGTAGAAGTACTGAAACTTTTAAAGAAACAGTGTGATGCCAATAATGGAGAAAACACAGTTATTATAGTTACTCACAACTCTTTAATTGCTGAAATAGCTAACCGAGTAATAAGACTAAAGAATGGTAAATTAGAGTCAGTTACTGTAAATAAACATCCAAAAAACATTGATGAAGTAGAGTGGTAAATATGTTAAGACGAAAAATGATACGTGACATTTTAAATAATAAGTCACAGTTTATTACTATACTTTTAATGATAACAATTGGAGTTATGGTCTTTTCTGGTATAGAAGCATATATGGATGGTATGAAATATACAGCAGATAGATTTTATACTGAGAATAATCTTCAAGATATAAATGTTTTAGGGTCATCTTTTAAAACCCATGATGTAGAAAAAATAAAAGATATAGAAGATGTAGTTAATGCTGAAGAAAAGCTAGTTGTTAATATGACTGATAGCAAGAATGATGATAAGTCTTACTTAGTATCTTTTATCTCTTCTAATAAGATAAGTAAGTTTTATGTAAAAGAAGGTTCTAAGTTTTCTAAAGATAAAAAAGGTCTTTGGTTAGATTACTTTTATGCCAAAGAAAATAACTTAAAAGTAGGGGATACTCTTTCTTTTAAGTATGAAGATTATACCTTTAAAGAAAAAGTTCTTGGTCTTATTTATGTACCAGATCATGTTTATGATGTAAAAGATGCTTCTCAGTTAATGCCTAATCATAAGACTTATGGTTTTGTTTACATGTCTATTGATGAACTAGAAGATTATGTCAAAGACAAAATGAAGAGTGAATTTAGTGAAAAGCTAAATAAAGAGATAGACGATGAGACTTTTGCTAAATTAAATAGTGATTTTAATTATCTAGATTATGTACCTTTTAACTATATAATGGTTGATGTTAATAAAAAGAGTAATGTAGATAAAGTAAAGAATGAAATCGATGATAATATAGATAACTCTCTTGCTACTCTAAAAATAGAAGATAGTGCTAGTTACCAAATGTATCAAGGAGAAATTGATGAGGGAAAAGCTTATGTTGGTATATTTTCTTCCTTATTCTTATTTATCGCTTTACTATCTGTTATAACAACAATGACTAGAGTGGTTAAGAATCAAAAACTACAAATTGGTACTTTAAAAGCTTTAGGATTTTCTAAACTTAAGATAACTAAACACTATATAAGTTATGGCTTTTATATATCCATTTTAGGAGCAATACTAGGAATACTATTAGGAAGATATTTTTTAGGTAGTACTTTCTTAGGAATAGAGATGTCTTTCTTTGAAATGCCAAATGGAAAAGTATTTATAAATAACTCTACCTATTTAGTAGCTTTACTTACTGTTTTAGTAGTAAGTTTAATAACTTTTATTACTTGTTACAAAGAACTAAAGAAAAGACCAGCTGATAGTTTAAGAATAAGCTTACCAAAAGTAAATAATAAGAGTTTAAATATTACTACTAAAGGTATTTTTAAAAAATTAGGATTTGCTAGTAAGTGGAATCTAAGGGATGTCTTAAGAAATAAATTTAGAACAGTAACAGGAGTTATTGGGATAGTTGGTTGTTGTACTTTAATAGTATGTGCTTTAGGGATGCTTAACAGTATGAATTACTTTATTAAACTACAATTTGATGATCTTTATAATTTTAATTATAAACTTTCTTTAAAAGATGATATTTCTAATGAAAGATTAAATGAGCTAACTGATAAGTATGGAAATAATACTAGTAAAACTTTAAATATAGAAATAAAAGATGCTAATGGTAAAAAGACTAATAATACAATATTTGTTGATCAAGTTAATAACTATATTAGATTTATTGATAATAAATATAAATTTATTAAATTAACAAAAGATGATGGCGTTTATGTAACTTATAAGTTTAGAGATAGTAATAACCTAAAATTAGGAGATACTATTACTTGGCATATCTATGGTGATAAGAAATACTATAAATCTAAGATAGTAGGATTTTATAAAGATCCCCAAGTACAAGGATTATCGGCTACTAGTAAGTATATAGAAAGTCTAGGTATTAATTACAAACCTGATGCTATTTATACTAATAAGAATTTAGTAAAGACTAAAAGTATTAAAGGTGTTGAAATAATTCAAAATATCAATGAATTAAAAGATTCTATTACTAATATGCTTTCTATGATGCGACAAATGATAATTATAATAATTGTTTTTGCAGTTTTACTAGGTGTTGTAATTATCTATAATATGAGTATCTTATCTTTTGGAGAAAAGGAATATCAATTCGCTACTTTAAAAGTACTTGGTTTTTCTGATAAGAAGATTAAGAAGATATTCATGATGCAAAATAGTATTATTACTATTATCTCTATCATTATTGGTTTACCAGCTGGTTACTTTCTAACTTCTTACTTATTTAAAGTTTGTCTAGATGATAATTTTGATTTTGGTGTTCATATTGAATTTTGGACTTATTTAGTAGCTAGTATTGGAACATATCTAGTATCTTACCTGGTTTCTAAGTATTTAGCTAAAAGGGTTGATAATATTGATATGGTTAGTAGTTTAAAAGCTAATGAATAAAGTGGACTGAAAAAAGTTCACTTTTTTAAATTTCTACTTTTAAAAGGAGATTTTGTATTTTCCAGTATGTTTGATAAGAAGATTTATTAAATTGCTCCTTCAATTTACTAAATTGACAGGGTATAACAGGTCTAATTTACAATTTTTCCT
>CAKOYC010000016.1 GCA_934130265.1 uncultured Bacilli bacterium | reverse complement strand
GGCAAGCACTCTAACTATTAAGTATTTCAAGTGCTATTATACTATTAATAATTATCATAAACAATAAAAGAGAAAAGTTTTAATATTTCTCGTATTATAGTTAAAAGAAAATCGTTACGTTATATTAAGAGAAATTTCACATAAAAGCCTATTATACTTTTAAAATTTAGAAAGAGTGAAAGTACTCTATTCATATTATGATGATACTATGTTACATGTGAGTTTGATTTTAATAATTTAATTTTTTAGTTTAGAAATAATCTAAACACACTTTCCCTATATAGAAAAAATGATTAGTCTATTAAAACTAACCATTATCTAACTAATAAATAACCTACATAGGAAAAGTATAATATCAACATAAATATTCCTCTAATTTTAGTAATCTTTTGGTCCTTTAAAACAAATCCATATACTAAGATACCTGCTATAACCATTACTATCATATCAATCAAAGAATTATAACTTATTGTTAATGGATTAACTATTGAAGAAAAGCCTAAAATCATAAGAATATTAAAGATATTAGAACCAATTACATTTCCAATAGCAATATCATCCTCACCTTTTTTAGCAGCTACGACACTAGTTACTAATTCTGGAAGTGATGTTCCAACAGCTACTACTGTAAGAGCAATAACACTATCACTTATACCAATTATTTTAGCAATAGCAGTAGCACTATTAACAACTAACTCCCCACCACCTACTATTGCAATTAGTCCTATGATAATAAATAGTATCTCCTTGAAAGTCACTTTTTCTCTAGAGTTCTCTTCCTTTTTCATATTACCTTTAGCATCACCTAGTAAAGAATACATATAAATTCCTAGAAAACAAACAAGTAATAAACCATTTACTCTATTAATCGTTCCAACTTTACCACTTTCTATATAAGTACCTACACTTATTATAAATAAAGCAACATAAGATAGGAATAAGTAAACAAAATCTCTTGTAACTAGCTTTCTTTTACAATTTAAAGTAGCAAATAAACTAGTAGCACCAAGTACCAATAACATATTACAAATATTAGAACCTACTACATTACCAACTGATATAGCACTATTTCCTTTAAATGAAGCAATTAAACTAACAGCCAACTCTGGGGCACTAGTACCAAAAGCTACAATTGTTAAACCAATGATAAGACTAGGTATACCAAGAGCTTTAGCAACATTACTACATCCATCTACAAAAGCATCTGCTCCTTTAACTAATAAAACAAATCCTATAACTAATAATAAAATTTCTAAAAATATCATCTTCTACTCCTTTCATTTCAGATATAAAAAGAGACTTAGTCTGCTTTCTATATCTTGCAAACAAGTCTCATTGTCTATAATAAAGCCAGATAAAAATCATGATGTTGACTTTATTACATGCTAGATTCTAACATGCCAACTACTCCCTTATTAACAGTATAAGTGTAACCTTTTAATAGGTATTAGTCAAGTGCCTCTTTATGAAGTTTCACCATCATATTGTAAATTAAACCTGCTCCCAAGATAACAATTACAAAACTATATAATCCCCCAATAACAGGAATTAACTTTACTAGTCTAGTAATTACTACACCAATTAATATTTGTAAATAAATATTATCTAGTTTTAAGACTCTATTACCTATTAATCTACCAAAATAAACTGATGAAATAATACTTGATAAATAAATAATTATTCCATATAAGATTAAAGCTATAATAGCAAGTGGCATACAAACAATACTGATCATTAATATTATAGAAATAACTGGTACTGCTATCAAGAAAAGAAAACCATTTCCAAAAGTTTTAAATACTTTATCTTTCTTAACATCATCAAGTACCTTATAGCTAGCTGGTAATAGTAAATATATTGCTAAAGCTACTAAAAAGCTAGTTACTATTCCTAATAAAATACTACTAATTGATGGTATAACCTCATCCTTACTCTTTTCATCAACATGATATGTTTTTATCTCTTTAATACTAGCATTAGTATTAGAATAATCTATATTATCATTATATTTCAAAGTACCATTTATCTTAGTATTATCAGATATTGTTAACTTACCACTATTTAGAGTGACATCACCACTTATTTCTTTAGAATCAATGATAACCTCCCTAGCTGCTAAAAAGATATTTCCTTTAATATCTGCTGATATTGTTATAGTATTACCTGCTACATATAAATCCCTTGCTATATTAGCACTACTATCAATTACTATTTGATTACCTGCAACAAATAAATCTCTAGTAACCATACCTTTAAAGTTAATACTATTACCAGCAAACATTCCATATTCAGAACTACCATTTATATTCAGATTATTACCAGCTGTAAAGTCAATTCCTTTAACCATATTATTAGTAGAAACATCATCACCGGCTGTAAACATACTATGATTTACTGTCTTACCAGTGTTATTACTTATATTTAGATAATTACTGTCTTCAGCATAAACATTAGGTAAGATTAGAAAACTACTAATTATAAGTAAAATAAACAATTTTTTTATATTTTCCATATTCACCTCTCCTACTATAAGGATAGCATATTATTATTTAAAAATGAACATTTTTCTACTTCTTACCACTCCAAATTTCATACCAGTTTTTAATACTTTCTTTAGAGTCACCTGCTACTTCTTTTATAACTGACCAAGTAAGTCCAAAGTTCTTCTTTAAATTTTGAAAGTCTTCCTTAGCACTATCACAAATAGAACTATCTTTACTACAAATAGCTGATGTAATATTTAAATAGCTACTAACCACTTTATCTTTAACAGTAGTATATGCCCTACCTGTCTTACTACTAATTTCTTCTTTATAATTAGGAAAGTACTTTTCCACCTTTGAGTCTAGATAAAGCATTGCTTCTAGTACTTTTAATTTAGCTTCATTACTAAGTTCTTTAAAAGTATGTCCTTTAATAGTACCATCATAGAAGATAAAATCAACTAAAGTAACAAAGTTAGTTTTTAAACTACTAGTAGTACTATCATCCTTCAGCGTATTAACATAAGTTACTACTTCATCATCAATATTAGTATCAGTACTAGAACTATTTACTTGATTACTATTAGTAGTTATAGTACTAGAACTATTTACTTGATTATTATTAGTAGTTACAGTACTACTATTATCAGTAGATTGATAATCATTACTAGATTCACTTTTCTCTACTGTTTTTTCTTCTTCCTTAGCTTTATAATCAACTATTAAGTCTTCATCACTTACTTTAATATTAGTTAATCCATCTTTTTCTTTCTTATCTTTATTTTTATAAGTAAACTTAATCTTATCTTTTTCCTTATAGTCACCTTTATAATTAGTAATTAAATAATCTTTGTTTTTACTACTACCTAGTAAATATTTCTTTCCTACTTCTTCTACAGTAACAATTACTTCATTACTTTTATTTTCATCCTTCTTAGAAATAATAAATAGAGTTGTTACTAAAACTAACAAACATAGTAAAATGATAATAATTATATTTTTTATCTTTTCTTTATTCATATATCCTCACTTCTTGCCTGTATTATAACACAGGTGGCTAAAAAAGAATATTAAAAGTTTTAAATATTACGCTATTACAAAATCCATATAAAAAGAATCCTAAAGATTCCTTAATTTTACTAAAATATAAATACTTTCTATTAAACTAGCTACCTCTGCTATTATCAAGAAAGATCCAGCAAGAGTCGTTAAGGCTATTAATGAACTAAATGGATTAGTAATCAACACTACTCCTAGAATAATCATTAATATTTGAGTGATTAGTAATAAGAACCAATTACTTCCTGCAATAGCACTTAAATTAATCGATAACTGCATCTTTATTAAATTACTAACTATTATCCATATACCTAAAATCACTGGAAAAACATTAATTAAATCCATTCTATAAAGATAGATAAGACTACCAGTTAGTGTTGTTACTATTCCTGTTACTAAATCAAGACTAAATAGTCTTTCTTCATTAGGTAACATAAAGTAAGAGATAAATCTACTAATACCATTAACAATCATAATAGCAGCAAAGAATATAACTGCTACTTCTAGTGACTTCATAGGACTAACTAATAAGAATATTCCTAAAATAATTAACAAGCTAGATATCAAAATAGAATACTTTTCAAAATTCTTTAAATAATTTTTAATCATTATTAAACCTCCATCATTTTATTATTCTACTTTTCATCTATTATTATACTACTTAAGATTTAATAATTAAATAAGGAAAAAAAATTTAGTGTCAACTATTGTTAGGCACAGTAGCTATTAAAAAATTATATTTATTAGCATGCTTCATCTCATCAGTCATAATAGCCATTAACAAAGTATAAGCCTTACCACTAGGCATTTTAGAAAGAATCTTTCGGTACTTTTCCACTGCCTCTAACTCTCCAAATAAAGCTTTTTCTAACGAATCCTTATAATTCATATTTAGATTTATATTATTATACTGATTATTACTATCATTTATACTATTACCTGTAAAAGAATAATATAAGTCTTTCAATATCCCATGATGTTTTTTCTCATCATCTCTAATACTTGCAATTATTTCCTTAGATTTATTATTAGGTGCCATATTTATTAATTGTTCATAAAATAACTCATCACTTTTCTCATCTCCTACTGACTTTCTAATTAGATTAATCGCCTCATTTAAAGTAATAAGTTCTAAAGACTCCACCTGATTATCATTTCTATAATTTAGATAAGGATTATAATTATAATAATTTGAATACATCTTAATTTCCCCTTTCTTTTTATAATATGTATTTCTAAAGAATTTATTAGTCAATATCACAACCATATTACAGTTAGTAAACATAGACTGTATTAGGTGATATAAATGTCTTATGATGATAAAATTAAAGAAATTATAGAAAATATTAAGATTAGAGATAAGCTTTTAAAATCAGGACTTTATCCTTCTGTAATAACAGGACCAACAGGACCCAAAGGTGAAGCTGGTACAGGATTAGATATTAAAGGAACCTATCCTTCTTTAGAAGAATTAAAAAAGTATCATCCAACAGGTGAAGAAGGAGATACTTACATAGTAATAAATGACTTATATATCTGGGATTTATCTAAAAATGATTGGGTTGATATTGGAAACATCAAAGGGGAAAAAGGAGACACTGGTCCTAAAGGTGACAAAGGAGAAAAAGGTGATATGGGTCCTAAAGGAAATGATGGATTAATGGGACCAACGGGACCTAAAGGAGATACAGGACCAACAGGACCTAGTTTTACCTCTCCTACTAGTTATGAATGTGTTTTATTTGTAAGTTTTGCTCAAGCCAGTTACTCTAAAATTATGACTTTTCAAGAAACACTAGTTCTTCCTGATGATAATGAAACTTTTGAGTTAACAAGTAACTCTACTATTTCCTTATTAAAACCTGGTATATATGAGATAACATTATGTGGCCAAATATCAGGAGTAGATCAAAGTCATGGTGCCATCTTTCATCTTACCAATAGTGAAGGTAGTGTTATTCAAGACTTATCTTTTGAATTAAAAGCTGGTCTAACAAATAGAATGGATTGTTCAGAAACAATTATTACTAAAATAGAAAAAACAACATCTCTATACGTTCGTTGTGGAATAACTGGCGATAATGCCTCTGCCAATATAGACTTTGATAATGTAAATCTAATTATTAAAAGGTATAATACTACGGTCTAAGAAATCACTATTTCGGTAAGGAATTAAGACTTTAAAGCTACCTGATGAATAAGGAGCTATTTGATATTCTTGAAAGAAAAGAATAATTCCTCTAGGAGTAAAAGCAAACACTTGATAATTATCTATAACTGGTTTAGTCCCTTCTAACAGCATATTTCTATCAACAATACGTTTATTGTTTAAAAGTTTACTTCTAGTTTCTTTTGATAAATAATTTAAAAGGAATGGATCTTTATCTATTAAATCAGCCATAGTAATAAGTTTATTATTAATAGTATCATAAGTAAAAGATATTATTCTATTATCAGGATGAGCTCCAAAGACAAAACTAGATATATAAAATACATAACTATCATAACTATTATATCTATAATATTCATAAGTAATAGTTAAATTACAAGGAAGTTCTATTTGATATTTTTCTTTAGCAAAGTCTAAAAAATTATCTACTTCATTTTTAATAAACATAGTTAGTTTTTCTTTTAAGTTCACATATGGTACTTGGGGAAAAGCAATATTTATTTCATTTTTCAAAATAATCACCTATTAAAATATATGTTGTTTTTAATTTTATAGAATAATACTTTCTAGATTTTGAAATACTACTAATGGTGATTAACATGAAAATCCATCTAGGTTATGTAGCAAGTCCCTTATCTTTAGATAATATTACTTACTCTCATACTATGACTTATAAGACTTACTCTAGTCTAACTTCTGAAGATAGTAATAGAAGGTTAAGAGAAATTATTAATAGAAATTTATATATCTTTGATAATGTTATTAACTATAATCATATAAATGAAGTATATTTCTATAGAATGTCTCCTAATATTATTCCCCTAGCTACTCATGAGAAAGTTAATTTTGATTATTTATTACCCTTTAGTGAAAAGTTTAATGATATAGGAAAAAAGATAAAGAGGTATAGAATGCGAGTTGATACCCATTTAGATCAGTATTGTGTTTTAAATAGTGTTAATGAACGAGTTGTAGAAATATCTATAAAACAAATTGAATACCATTATAATCTTTTTAAATTACTAGGGATAAATGGTAAAGCAATTATTCATGTTGGGAGTGGTAAGGATAATAAGGAAGAAAGTGTTAAAAGATTTATTACTAATTTTAAAAAGTTACCTGATTATTTAAAAGATATTATCATTTTAGAAAATGATGACAAACTATTTACTTTTGAAGATACTCTAGCTATTTGTAAGGAATTAAATATTCCTATGGTTTTAGATTATCATCATTATAAATGTAATAATAAAAAGAAATTAACAACTAGCGATTTAAAAGATATTTTATCTACTTGGAAGGATACGAAGTTAAAAGCTAAGATACACTTTTCTTCTCCCAAAAGTAGAAAGGATAAGAGAAGTCATCATGATTATATTGATGAAAAAGAGTTTATTAAACTTCTTGATTTATTAAAAAAAGTTGATGAAGATGTTGATATTATGTTAGAGTGTAAAATGCGAGATATGGCTTTATTTAAGTTAGTAAGACAGTTAAAATGTCATAGTGAATATACATTTATTAATGAAACTACCTTTAAATTGTAAAAAAATGCTTGACTGGGGTTTATTAATGTGCTAAGATAAATTTGTCTTTCAAGGGAAAGCATGCGCTCGTAGCTCAGTTGGATAGAGCGTTTGGCTACGAACCAAAAGGTCAGGGGTTCGAATCCCTTCGAGCGCACCACTTCGGGAAGTAGTTCAACTTGGTAGAGCACTTGGTTTGGGACCAAGCTGTTGCAGGTTCAAATCCTGTCTTCCCGACCAGTTAGAATTTTAAAGGATTGTTGAGAAATTAGACAAATAACTATCTTAACAGTCCTTTTTTATATCTAAATATTTCTTTTTTAAAGTCATTAAAACTTAATGTAAGCATTCCTAATAACTTAAACCAATATAAGGTAAACATTTAGAAAATATTTTATATACAATATAATAAATAGAATATTTACCAGTTATACCCTATCAGTGTATAAGAATTAATAAAAAGCAGCAAAAAGCTTGCAATTTATTTTAACCGGGTATACAATTAATATGTAAATGAGCTCTGGATCCCGTGTGGACCAGAGATTTTTTTTGGAGATGATTAGTATGATAAAAGAATTTAAAACAATAGATGAGCAAATTGAAATATTAAAAAGCAGAGGATTAGTCTTTGATGATGAAGAATTTGCTAAAGAAAAGTTGTTAGAAACTAATTACTATAATACAATTAATGGCTATAAAAAATTATTTGTAACAACTGATGTTAACGGTAATGAAATTTTTAAAAATAAGGCAAAGTACGAAGAATTATTTTACCTTTCTGAATTTGATAGAAGTATAAGAACTGTATACTTAGAAAATATTTTAAAAATTGAGAACAGATTGAAAACACTAGTGGCATATTACTTTTCTGAAGAATATGGACATGATAATTATTTAAAAATTGATAATTTTGATACATTAAAAACCAGTAGTAATAAAGATGATGTTATAGAAAGAAGAATTAAAAGTATTCAATATTTAATTTCTTCTATTCAAAAAGAAATAGCAGATTCTATCGAGAAGAAAGCTTATATTAATCATTATATAATGAAATATGGCTATGTTCCCTTATGGGTTTTAGTAAATGCATTATCATTAGGAACAATTTCAAAATTTTATGAATATATAAAGCAACCTCTAAGAGTTAAAATAGCAAAACATTTTAATGTTAATGAAGGTGATTTATGTGTTTATATTAAAATGTTAGCATTTTGGAGAAATCTATGTGCTCACGATGAAAGACTATATGATTCTACATCATTCAAAAAAATAAGTTTACCTAACACAAAATATCATATTGCATTAAATATACCAATTCAAGGTAATCAATATATTAAAGGTAAAAATGATTTATTTGCTTTAACAATTGTACTTAAAATATTGCTATCTAAAAAAGACTTTAATCATTTTTATAATAAAGTAAATGGTAGAATATATAGTATTACTAGTAAGTTAGAATCAATTAGTATAGAAGATGTAAAAAAAACTATGGGATTTCCACACAACTGGGAGCAAATAAAAAAGTCCTAGTTCCACACGGGATACTAGGCACATTATATATTATGATAAATAAATATAAAAATATACATATTATAGTTTTTAATAAATGATATTAGTTTAGAATATAGAAACAAATCTTCGAACAATATACATGAAATGTCATATATAAATTGGAAACTGTAGCTATTCTTATAATGAAAGATTAAGATAAAAATTACATATTTACTATCTCACTATTAACAACATAATCTAGATATTCTCTAGCATCTATATGCTCTTTTGGTCTTTCAAACTTTCTAAGTATAACTTTAGATAATTCCAAATCACTAATATTAAAATTTTTTAAGTAAGAAATATAATTATTCATTTGAAATATTAATAACTCTTCTTTGCTAGTAAATTCATATATACCTTTATTTTCATAATCAGCATGTTCAAATAAATACCAGTTACCATTGTTTTTATATATTAAAAAAGAATGTGTTGGATAAGCATTTTTATAATTTAGATTAACCATTTCAAAATATGTTTCCACATAATAATTATTCTTAGTAAACCAATCCCTTTCCAGTTCTGTTTGATCAAAACAATTACCTGTCATAGTAGTTAAAATATCACTAGCACTTTCTAATATATACTCTAAATACCAATCACCATCATTATTTAAATATACTTTACTACTCTTAGATAGATATCCATAATTAATCTTATCCATAAACATTAATAACTCATTTGGTGTTTTAATCTTTTGATATTCATCTATCATATTATCCCCTACTTTTCATAATTCCAAAGACCAAGTTTTCCCTTCACTTTTATAGGTTGGTCATACTTACATATATTTTCTAGTTTCCAGGCATAAGTCTCAACATGATTACTTTTTCCATAAACAAGTGGATTAATATCACGTAATTTTTTGTTAAACTCTTCATCTACTAAAATACAATCTACTAATGTCGCTTCCCCAATAATTTCTCCTTTATAATAATTAAGATTATAAGAGCTAAATCTTTCAGCCATATCTTTTTCTAAAGTCATCCCAGCATGAATTAAAATCTTACCCCGATATTTAGTTTTCCAACTTCTAAATTCATATTCCTTATAGCCATTGATAATTAAAGAAGCCCATGGCTCTTTTATTGTCAATACTTTCATAACTACCACCTCTACCTACATAATAGCACATATTAACTATATCCCAAAGAAAAAGATGAGACAACCTCATCTTAGTGAAAATTACAACAAGAGCCTTGATTGATATTACTTACTACATTCTCTTCACAACAAGAATATTCTGGACAATAAGTATGTTTATAAATGTGATGATTAATTATTCTGGTTCTAATAGGACAAACATGGGGAACTTGATGAATTATAGTTCTATTAACTTGTCTTTCTTGCATAGGTTCGATAATAGGACTCTGGGTAATTCCTTGCATATAACCACCCTGATTCATTCCCATACCATTAATATTAACATCAATATCCATATCTTGATCAATTATATTTCCATCCCCTACAATACTAGCAGATTGATTCATATCAAAATCTTGATTATTATATAACATTATATTTCCTCCTCTAATATAGAGTATGATATTACACCATTAAAGCATCTTTATTTTGCCTAAGAAAAGTGCTATAATATGTCCTGATTAAAAAAAGAGGGATAACTATGTTAGAGGAAATTAAACAAATAAAAGATTTAGAAACTATCTTTAATATGTTAGATAATATTGATGACTTTAATCTATCTGAAGATGAATATGCAAAAGCTATTAACTATTTAGCAAGAAAATATATAGAAGTAGAAAAATATCTAACTGATAATTATCCTTTATTATATTTATTAAATAAAAAGATGAAAGAAAAAAATGCTCCCTTACAACTATATTTTAAATCTAAGATAATC
The DNA here is from genome assembly GCA_934130265.1 of uncultured Bacilli bacterium. GTDB lineage: Bacteria > Bacillota_I > Bacilli_A > RF39 > UBA660 > Onthousia. The sequence continues at coordinate 2,124 of CAKOYC010000016.1, read as the reverse complement.
TATAAAATAATGAAAAATAATCTATATCCTTATTTTGAAAAACTAGATAGTAACTTTAACTTCACTAATCTAGAATATAAAGGATCAGGTTCATCTAATTTTACTTTCTTTTTTGCAGATAAAGTATTAAAAATCGGTGATAAAAAAGCCACTTTTGACTTTCCTACTTTCTATCGTTTCAATGATTTAATTGTTCAAAAAAAGTTTCCATTAGAAAAGAATAACCTATATATTGAGATAAGTCCTAAAGGAGAAGCTATTAAACTAACTAAAGACGATATCACTGATATAAAGAAAGACTTGGAAAGAGCTAGTCTAGTAATTGGTGATAATAATTTTGAATCTAATTTTGCTTTGTTTACTGATGAGATGAATTATCAGGGATTTAAAGATGTAGATGGTAATCACAAAGTAATTGATATTCCTCAAAGTAAAAGTTATCAAAAGAAAAAGATCAAATTAATTGATCTTGACTATATTTATCATAAAGACAATAAAAAGATTAGTATACCTAAACTCTAGAAAGGTAATTGCATATTATCTTTCTTGAAACCTTTCATCATCTTTTTCATTTGTTCAAATTGAATAAGTAATTGATTTACTTCTTGAACAGATCTTCCACTACCTTTTGCTATTCTTGTCTTTCTACTAGCTTTAATAATTTTAGGATCACGTCTTTCTTCTTTAGTCATAGAAAGAATAATTGCTTCTACATGAGCAAGCTGTTTTTCGGGTATTTGAATATTAGAAAGTCCCATCTTTTTAGCACCTGGTATTAACTTGATTAAATTCTCAAGTGGTCCTAACTTCTTTATTTGTTTCATAGAAGTTAAAAAGTCTTCTAAATCAAACTTACCTTGTTGTAGTCTTTTAGCTGCCTTAGTAGCTGCTTTCTCATCAATTGCTTCTTCTGCTTGTTCAACTAAAGAGATAATATCTCCCATATCAAGGATTCTACCAGCCATTCTTTCTGGATCAAAACTAGATAGACCATCTAACTTTTCACTAGTACCAATAAACTTAATAGGAAGATTAGTTAAATGACGAACAGATAAGGCAACTCCTCCTCTAGTATCACCATCTAACTTAGTTAAGATAACACCAGTTAAATTTAACTTCTCATTAAAACCATTAATTACATGAATAGCATCTTGTCCCATCATAGAGTCAAGTACTAATAAAGTCTCTTGTGGTTTAATTGCCTCTTCTACTTCCTTTAATTCTTCCATTAACTGTTCATCAATTTGTAAGCGTCCAGCAGTATCAATTAAGACATAATCAAAACCATTTTCTTTAGCATAATTATAAGCTCTTTGACATAAAGAAACAGGATTAGTTATACCTTCTTCATATACTTCAATATTTAACTGTTTACCTAACTGTTTTAACTGATCAATGGCAGCTGGTCTATAGATATCACCCGCTACTAGTAATGGTTTCTTCTTATATTTTTTCCTCAAATAATTAGCAAGTTTACCAATAGTAGTAGTTTTACCAGATCCTTGAAGACCAACTAACATCAAAGTAGCAGGATTACCTTCCATATTTAAAGGAGCTGCCTCTCCTCCTAATAATTCAGTTAATTCATCTTTTACTATTTTAACGAATAAGTCACCCGGTTTAATACTCCTTTTAACTTCTTCTCCTAAAGCCTTTTCCTTTACTCTAGTAGTAAACTCTTTTACTACTTTATAGTTAACATCAGCTTCCAATAAAGAAAGTCTGATTTCTCTCATCATCTCATCAATATTTTCTTCAGTTATCTTTCCATAACCTTTCGCTTTATGGAGAACTTCTTGTAAACGATCTCCTAGACTTTCAAACATATTTTCATCTCCACTTCCTTATCTATTATATCTAACTTTGACTTACTTTGTCTATTCATTTTACAACTAAGTAATGATATGTCTAATAATTATCACATCAAAATATAAAATGTCATCGCACAATAAATGGATTTAGTGAACTACCATCACCCTTTGATATAGTCATATTTTGTTTTAAATTTATAACCGGTCTAACACCATAATTATAGGAAGTATCATCACCAGGATCAAGGTATCCTGAACTAGTAACAGACCAAACTAATGAATAAGTTATACCCGAGACAAAGCGTGAAGGAGA
>CAKOYC010000015.1 GCA_934130265.1 uncultured Bacilli bacterium | reverse complement strand
ATAACATACTAGATATATTCTTTTAAGCTTTTTTTCTAAATTTACTTATCCCTTGACATATTACTTTTCATTTAAGTCTATGAAAAACTTAAAAAAACTTTCCATTTAATTAGAAATAACTTATAATAATTAGCTAAGAGGTAGAACTATGATAAAATTAAATGATAATTATAGAAGTATATATACTAAGATAGAAGAATTAGAAAATCATTTTCTTGATTGCAAAAAACCACTAGATAGTGAAGCATATGTCAAAATGTATGAAACTCTTCTAATGATATATATGGGATTAGATAAAGAATATAGTCCAAATCCAAGACTATATAAAAATAAATTTGTTCATTTTTCATCAGTAGATAAAGATAATTCTATTCAGAAGAAAAGTATGGAAGAGTTAATTAATAATAAAGACAGGCATAGTAAATTAATATTTAATTTTATTGATGATATTAATGAGATAATAAATGAATACTTGATATTATATAATGATGAATTAGATAGTAAAGGACTTTCCTATATAAGTCCAAAAGAGCAGGAAGAAATATTAGAAGCTTATTTTAATAGTGAAGGTATTGAACTTAAAGATTTATTTGTTGAGTGTCAAAGAAATGGTTCTATATATAAGATGCCTGATTCTTTTTTAAATATGATAATGTCAATTGGTGCTACAATTTATAATCCACTAGGAAATGAAAAATTAGTATTTTTAACAGAAACAGAAAATAAAATTGGAGAACTTAGTACAATAGTTCATGAGTTTGGTCATGTTTTAGATCTTTCTACTTATAACAGTACTCATTCTAATAGTATGACTAGTCTTTATTTTCAAACATCACCTTATATTGAGGTTAATTCTACTTATCAAGAATATAAGTTTTATGAGTATTTATTAAAAAATAATATTTATAAAGATGATACTAAGGCTTTCTTGGCAGATAGTGTTGTAAGTTATCTAGAAAACTTATCAGTATTAGCACCAGTAGGCTTTATTGATTCTAAATTATTAAGAAAACATAAAGGAGTTTTATCTAGGGAAGAAATAACTGATTCTGTTAGACAAGAGACAGGAGTATCTTTAGATATGCCTTTATGCGATAATTTCATTGATATAAAATCAGCTCTTGAGTATAGTTATGGTATGATGATTGCATTTTCTATGTTAGATGATAAAACACTATATGATAAGTTTCAAATGATAAGAGGCCCATATTTTGATAAAGGCAAATTAGATAGTATTGGACTTGACGATGATAAAATATCTAAAGTAATGGTTAAAAAGATGACAAATTATTTTAAAAAATAAATTGCTAATTATAATTAAATGTTATATAATAAGCTTATCTTCTTTGGAAAGAGTATATTTTTAATTCTATTTAGAGAAAGTATGGCTGGTGAAAATACTTATAGAAAAGAAAATAGAAGACATCCAATAAAAAAAGAAGCGTTAAACCACGATATGGTTATTTAGAGTATAAAATAAGGTGGCACCACAGGAAAACCTGTCCTTAATAAGTGTCATCTTTTTATTTTAAGGAGGAATATTATGATACAAAGACCAAAAGGAACTAATGATATTTATGGAAGGGAAGCAAAGATTTGGAAATGTGTAGAAGCAGTAATTGACCAAGTTATGGAAAAGTATAACTATAACTATATAAGAACACCTATCTTTGAATCTAGTGAATTATTTCATAGAGGAATAGGAGAAACTACTGATATTGTTACCAAAGAAACATATGACTTTGTAGATAGAGGGGATAGACATCTTTCTTTAAGACCAGAAGGTACAGCTGGAGTTTGTAGAAGTTATATTGAAAACAAAATGTATGGGGATGCCAATCAACCAGTTAAAGTTTATTATAATGGAACCATGTATCGTTATGAAAGACCACAATCTGGAAGAGATAGAGAATTAACTCAGTTTGGTATGGAAATCCTTGGAAGTGATGACCCACTAAGTGATGCGGAAATAATATCAGCAGCTGTAAATATCTACAAACTATTAGGCCTAAAAGAAATAAAAGTTAACATTAATAGTTTAGGAGATACTGCTTCTCGTAATACTTATCGTGAAGCTTTAGTTGAATACTTTAGACCACATATTGATGAATTTTGTGATGACTGTAAAGAAAGATTTTTAAAGAATCCTCTTAGAATATTAGATTGTAAAGTAGATGCTGATAATGAAATATTAAAGAATGCCCCTAAGACAATCGATTATTTAAATGAAGAATCAAAAGAAAGATTTGAAAAAGTAAAAGATTACCTTGATATTATGCAAATTGATTATGAAGTTAATCCAAGTATTGTTAGAGGACTTGATTATTATAATCATACAGTCTTTGAAATCGAAGCAAAAGTAAAAGGTTTTGGAGCTAATAATGTTATAGGAGCAGGGGGAAGATATAATGGTCTAGTTAAAGAATTAGGAGGACCAGAAACACCATGTATTGGTTTTGCTTCAGGTATTGGTCGTTTAGTAATGGCTCTAGAACTTGAACAAGCTAAATTACCAATTGTAGATAGTATTGACTTATTCTTAATGTACGTTAATGAAGATGAGAAAAAGTATGCTGTATATCTAGCTCAAGAATTAAGAATGGCTGGCTTTATCGTTGAGACTGAGTACACAGGAAGAAGTTTGAAAGGACAATTTAAGCAAGCTGATAGATTAAATAGTAAGTTTTTAGTAATACTTAATAGTGAAGATTTAAATAATAATGAAGTAAAAGTTAAAAATAATAAGACTAAAGAAGAAGAAATAATTAGTCTAGATGCTTTAATTTACTATTTAGATGAAAAATTAACTATTGATAGTGATGATTGTGACTGTGATCATGATTGCAACGGTGACTGTGGTCATGATGGATGTCACTGTAAGGATGAATAGGAAGTGTTAAATATGAAAACAATAGAAAATAATAGTTTAAGATTAACTGATAAAGATAAAGAAGTAACTCTATATGGTTGGGTACAAAAGAAAAGAGACTTAGGAGGAGTATGCTTTATTGACCTTCGTGATAGAAGTGGTATAGTTCAATTAGTAGCTCGTGAAGGAGATACTTATACTCTTGCTAGTAATCTAAAGAATGAATATGTTTTAAAAGTAGAAGGTATTGTTAAAGAAAGAGAATCTAAAAATAAAAATATAGCTACAGGGGATATTGAAGTTGAATTAACTAATATTGAACTGTTAAATTCTTCAAGAGATTTACCTTTTGAAATAACAAATGATACCACTGCCTTAGAAGATACAAGACTAAAGTATCGTTATCTTGATCTTAGAAGAAGTAACTTAAAAGACAATTTAATAACTCGTCATAAGATTATGCTTGCTATTAGAAATTTCTTAGATAGTAAAGGTTTTATTGAAGTAGAAACTCCAGTACTTTGTAAATCAACTCCAGAAGGGGCAAGAGACTATTTAGTACCTAGTAGAGTAAATAAAGGAAAGTTTTATGCTCTTCCTCAATCACCTCAATTATTTAAACAATTATTAATGGTAGGTGGGATGGAAAAATACTTTCAAATAGCCAAGTGTTTTCGTGATGAAGACTTAAGAAGTGATAGACAACCAGAGTTTACACAAGTCGATATGGAAATGAGTTTCGTTAATGAAGAAGATGTAATGAGTATGACTGAAAAGTTAATCGCTCATGTCTTTAAAGAAATTAAAGGAATAGAAATTGAATTACCACTTAAGAGAATGGAATATGATGATGCCATGAAGTATTATGGTTCTGATAAACCAGACTTAAGATTCGATATGAAAATAACTGACGTTAAAGATATATTTAAAGATAGTGAATTTAAAGTATTTTCAAATGCCCTTGATGAGAAAAGTACTATCGCTTGTATAAAAGTAGATGATAATGCAACATATTTTTCTAGAAAGAAAACTGATGAGTTAACTGAATTTATAAAAATTTATAAAGCAAAAGGGCTTCCATTTGTAAAATATGAAAATAAAGAGTTTACTGGTGGTATTAGTAAATTCTTAAGTGATAAAGAAAAAGAAGAGTTAGTTAAAAAACTAGAACTTAAAGATAATGATATCTTATTCTTTGGTGCTGATAACAAAATGGTAGTTTATCAGACATTAGGAGCTTTAAGATGCAAATTAGCTCGTGACTTAGATCTTATCAAAAAAGGTGATTACAAATTATTATGGGTTACTAAGTTTCCATCATTTGAGTGGAGTGAAGAAGAAAATAGATTTGTTGCTTGTCATCATCCATTTACAGCACCACTTGATAGTGATGTAGATAAACTTTTAACAGATAAAGCTCACTGCTACTCTAAAGCTTATGATATTGTTATTAATGGCTATGAAGCAGGTGGAGGATCTATTCGTATCCATAATGAAGAAGTTCAAGAGAAAATGTTTGAAGCTTTAGAATTAACTAAAGAAGATATTGACGAGAAATTTGGTTTCTTTGTTGAAGCTTTGAAATATGGAACACCTCCTCATGGTGGACTTGCTATTGGACTAGATCGTCTTACTATGTTATTAACAGAAACTGATAACATTCGTGATGTAATAGCTTTTCCAAAGACTGCTAGTGCTAGTTGTTTGATGAGTGAAGCTCCTAATAAGGTTGCTAAAAAACAACTTGAAGATTTAGGTATAAAATTAGAAAAAGAATAATAACTATCAAGAAAGTTTCAGAAGTTAGACTTTCTTTTTCTTTGGTATTTTGTTATAATCTTATTTAGAAAAGAGGGTATTAATTATGAATCATATTATTGCAGCTGTTATATTAGGCATAGTTCAAGGTATTGCTGAGTTCTTACCAATTTCGTCAAGTGCACATTTAATTATTTTTAGAGATGTGTTTGGTATTGGAAAAGGTATGGGTAGTGAACTTGCGTTATGTTTCGATCTTGCTCTTCATCTTGGAACTTTACTTGCTATAGCCGTATTTTTCTTTAAAGACTTTTTAAATATGGTAGTAAAAGGTTTTACTAAAGGCGTTAAAGATAAGGAAGGAAAACTTTTCTTTGAGATAATTGTAGCAACTATTCCGGCTGCTATTGCTGGAGTATTATTTGAAGATGTTATAGAAAACGCTATTAGAACAAATTACTACTTAATAGCTATTGCTTTAATTGCTATGGGAATAATTATTTATTTAGTTGATAAAAATTCTAAACAAGTTAAAAAGGTGAGTGATTTATCATTTAAAGATGCACTTTTAATAGGTTGTAGTCAGGTATTTGCTTTAATTCCAGGATTTAGTAGAAGTGGTACTACTATTGCTTGTGCTAGAGCTTTAAAAGTAAATAGAGAAGATGCTGCTAAGTTTTCTTTCTACTTATCAGCACCAGTTGTTCTAGGAGCTTGTCTATTACAATTTCTAAAAGGAGAAGCTGTTACTTTAATTGCTAGTAATTTAGCTATATTCTTAGTAGGAATAGTTATAGCTTTTATAACAGGAATTATCTGTATTAAATTCTTATTACAATACTTAAAAAAACATGACTTTAAAGCTTTTATGATTTACCGTATCTTATTAGCACTTATCGTTATCTTATTAGTAACATTTAGGGGGTAGATAGTATGAGCAATACACTTTCATTATTTATTACTTTTCTATTAGGATTATTCTTAGTAGTTGGAATAATCTTTTCTTTCTTTCTTAAAAAGAAAAGAAAAGTTCTAGACTATATATTTTCACTAGCTTTTTCACTATTAATCATGTTAATGGTGTTTGATCTTTTAAAGGAAGCATTAGAAGTATTTGGCTTTGGAAAACTTTATCTATTTATAATCTTTTCTTTAATAGGTTTCTTAATATTTAAAGTACTTGATCACTTTATTCCAGATCATCATGATCATTTAAAAACTAATAAAGAAGTTAGAGAAAATATTCATCATATTGGTCTACTTTCTATAATAGTATTAATTATTCATAATATAATAGAAGGAATGGCTATTTACTTTGTAACACTTTCTAATATGTCTTTAGGAGTGATGATGAGTATTGGTGTTGGTATTCATAATCTTCCTTTAGGAGTGATGATAGGTAGTGTGTATTATCAAAGTGATGCCAAAAAATCTCTTCGTCTTCCCATACTTCTTTTAAGCATTTCAACATTTCTAGGAGGCTTAATTCCTTATATGTTTGGTCTAACTAGTGCTAGTAATACTTTTATGGGAATACTACTATCTCTAGTACTTGGTATGTTATTCTACTTAGTATTCTTTGAATTACTACCTAAAGTTAAAGATACTAAGAATAAAAATATGACTATCTATGGTTTAATAAGTGGAGTATTAATATTTTTGCTTACCTTATTGTTTGATTAGGAGGTTTTAGATGTATAAAATATGTTATTGGTTTTTCTTTTTTATGATATATTCATTTATTGGCTACTTAACCGAGATTACTTCTTGTTCTATAAATAATAAAAAGTTAATAGTAAATAGAGGATTTTGTCTAGGACCATACTTACCAATTTACGGATTTAGTAGTGTTATAATGAATATCTTTCTAGCTAAGTATAGTAAAGATATTATTACTTTATTTGTTATGTCTGCTTTTGTTTGTACTTTAATGGAATATATGACTAGTTTAATCTTAGAAAAAATATTCCATGCTAGATGGTGGGATTATACTGAGAAGAAATTTAATTTATCAGGTAGAGTATGTTTAGAAAATTCTTGTTTATTTGGTTTAGGAGGAGTGTTAATTGTAAGTATCCTCCATCCTTTTCTAGATGGATTAGTATCAATGATTCCTCACAATGTTTTAATAATATTATCTATCGTTTTATTTGTTATTTTTATTATTGATGTAATTATTACAGTAACTACTATGTGTCAAGTTAAAATAGCTGCTACAAAATTTACAGCAAAGGATGCTACAGAAGAGATAAGTAGAAAAGTAAGAAATGAAATTATTAAGAATAAAGGCTTAATGCTTCATATGTTAAATGCCTTTCCAAAGATAAAATTATCTAATCATGATCCATTAGGTAGAATAAAGAAGTATTTAGCAAAACAAAAAGAAGAGTATAAAAAGCTAAAAGAAAAAAGCAAGAGAAAGTAATTAATCTTTTGCTTTTTCTATTAGTAATTTATTACTTTTTAGTCTTTCATTATTAGGTGATATTTCTAAGGCTTTATTAATATAGTCTAAGGACTCTTGATATTTTCCTTGATAAAAACAACTGATTGATAATAAATCATAGATAGTATGATCAAAACTAAAAGGTTCATTTATATAAGTCTTTTGATGAGTTGTTATCTTTAAGGCTTCCAAACAATTTTTTTCTACTTCTTGATAGTTTTCTAGATTATATTCTAAAAGAGCAAGTTCGACAAAAGCATCCCTTAAATAAGGTGCTTCTTTTATGGCTTCTTTATACCACATTTTGGCTTCCCTATACCTTTCTAGATTAGTATAACATCTAGCAATAAAACGCATAGAAGCAGCTCGCTCATCACGCCAAGTAGCAGATTTTAATGATAGATGTTTAATTAGTGTATCAATCGCTTTATTAAAGTAACCATGATACATATATTCTCTTCCAAGATAATGCATATTTCTATCATCCGTTGGGTCTTCCTTGATTGATAATTCAAGGAGGGGAAGATAACTACTTCTACTTTTAGTCTTATCAGGGTAATGATTTAGAGTAATTAAATCAGTAGTAAGTTTAATCTCTTTCTTATCACCTATATAGGAAAGAACTTCATGAACAGGATGAGTCCAAGTATAATCATTCCTAGAATGTATTTTTTCTGTATAGAAATTTATAATAGGTTTATTATTTTTATCTAGACTCCAGTTATAGTTATAAGCAAGTCGAGTAGTGCTTTCTTGCCATACTTCTTCAAGACTATTTCGCCAACCTTTAAGAAAAACTTCATCTAAATCAGTACAAACACAAATATCAGTATCTTTAGGAACTAAGTCTAAGGATAAATTCCTTGCTATATCAAATCTAAAAGGTTTAATCTTTTTACTTTTAACAGTAACACCTAAATCTTTTAATAATTTAACTGTCTTATCAGTACTACCAGTATCAAGAACGATGATTTCATCCGCTTCTTTCATAGATTCTACCCATCTTTTAACATGCTTTTCTTCATTTTTACTAATGGCATAGACAACAATCTTGTATTTATGCATATTATCCTAATTTAATAATACTAACCCTTGCTCCTGTATTACTATCAAGTGTTAAGGTAAGACCAGTTGCTGAATTAGCTACAAAATCTATAACATCTCCTGTAGCTAGAGTAGTAATGATACTTCCTGTGAATAATTTATTTTCATTAGCAGGAGCATTTAAAGTAATAGAGCTGCCATCAATTTCTGTATTGTTTTTTCTAACAAATACGGTTATATCTGCTTGTTGGGAACTAGAAGCATCTAATAAATAGTAGATTTGGTAAGTACCAGCATCTCCTACAGTAATAGCATTAGAAGTAGTATAAGTAGTATTTAAACTAGGACCATTTGTTTGCAAAGGAATTTGTCCATCCTGATTAGGAGTAAGCGTTACTGTTTCAGCACCTTCTGTGTATCTTTCACCGTATGCTGCTACTCCTCCAGTAGGTCCTGTTGGTCCAGTGGGTCCTGTAGGTCCTGTAGGACCCGTAGCACCTGTAGCACCAGTTAAACCAATAGGACCAATATTACCCTGAGGTCCAGTTGGCCCAGTAGGTCCAGTAGGACCAGTTGCTCCTGCAGCACCAGTTAAACCAATAGGACCAATATTACCTTGAGGTCCAGTAGGTCCAGTGGGTCCTATACTTCCTCTTGGAATAGAAAAATCTAAGACGACATTCTCATTAGTTCCACTATTAGTAACCGAAGCATTACTACCAGCATCAGTTGTAGTAGTAGTTCCTACTGTAATAGTAGCAGCACCAGCGGGTCCAGTAGGTCCTGTTGGTCCTTGTACATAACAAAACTTGCATCTTGTTTTTTCTTTATTTTCATTACAGTTATCAAACATGTTTTTTTCTCCTTTCCTTATAGTTTATGCAAGTGAAATATTAGTTTTTAATAAATTTGTCTTATAATCTTTAATTTGTGATAAATAAAAAAAGAAGAAATTATTATTGGGACAATAATGTTATTTGGCAGTTTTAAATATTAGTGGGGATGATGATAGAAGCAGAAAATTTATCTTTAAAGTATTCTACTGGCTATATTTAAATAAACTAGACATAATAATAAATTAAAAAAATCACTAATACTCATAATGATTTCTTTTTAATATCATTTTTATAATATGCTTAAAATTTAGTTATGTAATAAGAAATTAATCATTTGCTTAACCTCATCATCAGTCAATGATATATCTTCACCGGCTAGTCCAATAATAGGGTGAATCCCATCTTTTTTATGAAAGTCTGAACCGATTGTTGTCTTTAAATTGTGTTTTTTAGCAAAATCATTCCAACGGGCTATATCATTATGTTTGATATTATTACGATCTATGTAAATATAATTAGCCTCTATTCCATCTGGTTGCATTTCTATAACTAACTTTTCGATATCTTCTTCTGTTAAGTTGTCTTCATAACTATATGCGACAGGATGAGCTAAAATAACCTCGCCACCGGCTTTATGTATAAGAGAAGAGGCTTCTTTTGGCGTAATAGTTTCTTTTTTTACATAAGCAGGACAACCTTCGTTCATAATACTCTCAATAAATTCGCCCATTTGGGGAATATTACCAAATGTTTCTTTTAATTTATTCTCATTTTCTTTATTTCCTATTACATCATTGGCAATATGAGCTTTTGTTACAGAATCAATTTTGTCTAATTTATCTACTGCTACTATATACCCTAGATCTTCTAACTTTTTAGCAACTTTTCTTAGATAGATATGTCTAGCATTCCTTAAATTATATAATTTTTCTCTAAACTCTTTATTATTTAAATCAAAGTTGTAACCTAAAACATGTATTCCACATTTCTTAATTTTAGTAGAGATCTCTACACCTGGTATTAACTTAATACCTTTTTCTTTTGCATACTCAAATAGTTCATCAGTGTAAGCATCAATTGTATCGTGATCACATATTGCAATAGTACCAACTTTATTTGCTGAGGCTTCATCTATAACTTCTTTTGGCATTAGAGCACCGTCTGAATAGGTAGTATGAATATGTAAATCGATTAATTTTTTCATAAATTTATTCTCCTTTTATATAATTTTTGTAATATTTTATTTTCAAATTTCTTTTTAAGAGCATCATAAGATGCTAAATCAAGTCTTTGCTTTAGAATTTTTTTAAAGTTAAAATCACTATATTATATAAAATACAAAGTAAAATTATAAGTTCTAATGACTTTAGAGTATTTGCTTAGATATAGGCTTAACTAATTTTATCTTTTTAAGTTGCTAATAGCGTCATTCAATATTAATAGCACTTTCTATATAAATAACATTATTATAGCATGGATATTGATAAATTAAAGTGAAATTTAATAATTAAGTGACCATTTATCTTTTTCGTATGATAGAATAAAAATGAATTGGAGGTAGTTTATGATTAATATTTTAGTAGTAGAAGATGAAAAAAATATAAGAAATATTATTGAGAAAGTATTAGTAATGCTAAAGACTTATTAGTATCTAAAAAGTATTCAAGAGCCATACTTAATACTAAGTATGGAAAAGAAGATAAAGATACTTTAACATTTATTAGTAAAACTCTAGATAAATTTAAAGGTAAAAAAGGTATTTATGTTGTAGGTGATTCACCAACGGCTCTTGAAATGAGTAAGACATTTAATAGTGAATTAGACTTTATTACTATTCTTACTATCTTATTCACCTTTGTAGTAGTAGCTTTCACTTTTAAAGATTTATTAATACCTTTAATATTAGTTTTAATTATTCAATGTGCAGTTTATGTGACGGTGGCAATTTTATCAATGACCGGTTCATCCGTTTACTTTATTTCATTACTAATAGTTCAAGCAATATTAATGGGCGCTACTATTGATTATGCTATTGTTTATACAACTTATTATAAAAAATCAAGGGAAACTATGAATGTTAAAAACTCTATTATTAATGCTTATAATAAGTCAATTCATACTATTTTATCATCATCATCTATCTTGATAATTGTTACTTTGATAGTATCATCATTTGTAGATGCGATAGCAGCTAAGATATGTGAGACTATTTCTCAAGGAACTTTCTGTTCGGTAATATTAATATTACTTATCTTACCAGGAGTCTTAGCTACTTGTGATAAAGTAATATGTAGAGGAAATATATATAAAGATTAGAACCGATTGGTTCTTTTTCTTTTTAAAAGAAATTGCTATAATAATTGTAGAAAGAAGGATAGATAATGGAATTTGATAAAGTAATAAGAAAAAGAACAGCTACTAGAAGTTTTAAAAGTGATGAGGTAAGTGATAGTAAGATAAGTAAAATATTAGAAACAGGAAGAGTGGCACCAACTGCTAAGAATAAACAACCACAATTAGTACTTGTAGCTAAAAGCAAGGAAGCACTAGAAAAGATAGATAATCTAACTAACTTTAGATATAATACTCCAGTAGTTTTAGTTGTTTGTAGTGATAAAGATATAGCTTTTAAAAATAGGGAAAATACTTGCTATATAATAGATGCTACAATAGTTGCTACTCATATGATGTTAGAAGCTACTAATCAGGGACTTGATAATATTTGGATAGAGATGTTTGATAAAGAGAAGTTAAAGAAAGAATTTAATCTTAATGATAATATAGAACCTATTTGTTTGTTACCAATTGGTTATAAAACTGATGATTACCAAGAAAGTCCTATGCATAATGTTAGAAAAGAATTAGAAGAGATGGTAAGATACGTGTAAAGTTTAATACTTCTAATAACTAATAATTGACTAATACTTAAGAAAAGACTTAAAATAAGTTAAGAAAGAGGTGTTAGTATGTATCAAGCATATTATAAAAAACAAAGAAGAAAGAGTATAATAATTATTACTTTTTTAGTGCTTTTTTCTCTTATATCTACTTATCTTATCTATGAAAAGTTTGCAAACTCTAGAGATAAAGACTATGATACTGGGAAAATGGAAGTTGTCTTTCATGAGAAGAATGGTAATGAAATATCACTTGATAAATTTACACCTGTAACTGATGCAATTGGTCTTTCTAGTCCTAGTTATACTTTTACTGTGAAGAATAACACCGATAAGAAAGTTAAGTATAGTATTAAACTAGTAACTAATAAAGAAAAGATACAGCAAGATAATTGTGACAATAAACAAATACCTAAAGAGTTACTAAAATTAAGTTTTAGAAAAGATCATCAAACCCCTGTTGCTTATGTTTTATCAGAGTTTCCTAATGATGTTATTTATGAAGATAGTCTAAAACCTAACAGTAGTGAAGATTACTCTATTAGATTGTGGGCTATGAATAGCAATTTTACCCTAGATAAAACCAGTCATTATCATGCTTTGATAGAGGTGGTAGAAGAGTGAGACTAAATCAAAAAGGATTTGCTGTTTCCACTATTTTATATGGATTATTACTAGTTATGAGTTTTATTATTTTTTTACTTTTAAGTTTAAGTAGATTTGAAAGAAGAAATACTAATAATTACGTAGAGCTTATTTCTAATGAACTAAATAATTGTGTAGATGATAGGAGTTGTTAAAACTTCTTTTTTTTAGCAAAATGTATTGACAAGTGCTAACTAAATGCATACAATATTATTAGCACTTGAAAAGAAGAGTGCTAAGGTGGTACTTAATAATGGATATGTTATCAAAAAGACAAGAACAATTATTAAAAATGATTGTTGAAAATTATATAAAGCAAGCAACTCCTGTTAGTAGTAAACAGCTATGTAAGAAACTAAAATGTTCTAGTGCTACTATTAGG
>CAKOYC010000014.1 GCA_934130265.1 uncultured Bacilli bacterium | reverse complement strand
TAATTTCTTCTAGTACTTGCATAATTTCCATACTCATATCAGGGTCTAGGTTACCAGTAGGTTCATCACAAAGTAAAAGTTTAGGTTCATTTACAATGGCCCTTGCTATAGCAACACGTTGTTGTTCTCCACCTGATAATTGGTCTGGATAGTTATGAATCTTATGTTTTAATCCAACTAATTCTATTGCTTTTAGTGTTTTCTTTCTGATTTCATCACGTTTAGCTCCTAAAACTTCCATAGTAAAAGCAACGTTTTCATAAACAGTAGACTTAGGTAATAAACGGTAATCTTGAAATACTATTCCTAATTTTCTTCTTAGTTTATATACCTTTTTATTTCTAAGTTTTAAAACATTAAGTCCACCAACAATTATTTCTCCTTTTGTTGGTTTTTCTTCACGATATAACATCTTTATAAATGTACTCTTTCCGCTTCCACTTCCACCTATTACAAAGACAAAAGATCCTTTTTTTATTGAAAGAGATAAGTCATAAATTGCTGTTACACCATTTTTGTATTGTTTGGTTACATTTTTTATTCTAATTAATTCCATCTTATCCCACCTTCGTATTCACTTAACATTTTAGCATAATTAGACATTTTTTGATAGAGTTAATTATTACCATGTACAAAAAAGTATCAAAATCTTTAATTTTGACACTCTTAGTTAGTAATTATACATAGACATTTATCTTTTCTTAATATTCTATCCATTACTATTTTACTTATTATTAGAATAAAACTAGCATATAAGACTTTAGTAAAAGTAAAGTATACTCCACCAAGTACTACTATTATCATATTAATAAACAAGGTAGTATTACTAAGAGGAATCTTAAAGTACTTATAAAATATTTGACTAATAATATTAATTCCTCCGTTACTAAATCCTACTTTATACATAAAACCATTACTTATTCCTAAAGATATACCAATTATTAGACAACTTAGAAGTAAATCAGAGGTATCTACGGTAATAATTTTAGTAACAGGTGATGTTATCGATACAAAAAATGGATAAATAAATGTTGCTAGTAGGCTTGCTATTGTCTGTTTTTTAGATAAGAGGATTGTACTTAATAAAAGACAAATACTACTTCCTACAAAAATAATTATTGATGGTGATACTTTTATTAGATGATTAACAATAATTGCTATTCCATTCATTCCCCCAGTTACCAATTTAATTGGATATAAAAATAGGTTAAAAACAATACTAGAAAAAAAGAGACAGATTATTAATACTCCATATCGATATAGAATATTCTTCATCTATTCTCCTCCAAATACTTGATAAGCATCTGTTACTACAAAGAAAGCATCTGGATCTATTAGATGAATTCCTTCTTTGAATCTATAATATTCTTTAGTTGGTATAACGCTCATTAAGACATTTTGATCTTTATCTTTATAACCACCAGTTGCTTCAAATTTAGTAACTCCATGTTTCATTTCTTTTAAGATATATTCTTTAACTTCCTTATCTTTTTTAGTAATTATATAAAATGCTTTAGCATCGCTTATTCCTAGTAGTACTCTATCCATTGCCCAAGTAACTAGATATAAAACTATCAAGGCATACATTAATTTATTAAAGCCAAAAGCAAAGAATCCTAGTAAAACTATTGTTCCATCAGTAAATATCATTGCTTGTCCCATACCTATTTTTAGTTTTTTAGAGATAATCATATTTAAAATATCAGTTCCTCCTGTAGAAAAACCAGCTTTAAAAATAAGACCTGCTCCAACTCCTTGAAGTAGTCCACCAAAGATTGCTACTAAAAGCATCTCACTTTGATTAAAACTAACATATTTAGATAAAAAGCTAGTTAGGTTTACAAAGACGGGAAATAAGATTGATCCTAAAATACTTAATTTTGTTTTTTCTTTACCTAAGAATATATAGGACAAAACTAATAAAAATATATTAGCTATCATTATTACATAAGATTGATTAAATTTAAAGAAATGATTTAAGACGATAGATAAACCACTTACTCCTCCTGCTACTATGTTATTAGGGGAATAAAATAAATTAAATGCAAGAGCTACTAGTAAACAACCAAAGATAAATTGTATATATCTTTTTATTTTACTATGCTGATAAATATTATTAACAATTGCCTTGGGATTCATTCTTTGCTCCTTTCAAATATGCTTCCATAAATGGAGTTAAGTCTCCATCTAAAACTTTAGTTACGTTACTTGTTTCATAGGATGTTCTATGATCTTTTACCATTGAATATGGATGCATTACATAACTTCTTATTTGTGAACCAAACTCTATATTCATTTGTTCTCCTTTTTCTTTTGCTAGTTCTTGTTCTTTTTTTTGTTGTTCTAATACATAAAGCTTAGACTTTAGGACTTGTAGAGCAGTTTCTTTATTCTGAATTTGACTTCTTTCATTCTGACAAGTTACTACTATACCAGTAGGAAGATGAGTTACTCTTACAGCACTATCAGTAGTATTTACTCCTTGACCTCCTGCTCCTGTTGAACGATATACATCTATTCTTATATCTTTTTCATCTATGTTTATATCTATATTTTTATCTATTTCTGGAGTAACATCAACACTTGCAAAGGAGGTATGACGACGATTGGAAGAATCAAATGGAGATAACCTAACTAAACGATGAACACCTTTTTCTTCTTTTAAATATCCATAAGCATAACTACCATCTACTTTGAAAGAAACACTTTTAATACCAGCTTCTTCTCCTGCTTGATAATTATATAATGTTACTTTATAGCCTTGTCTTTCACAGTATCTTAAATACATTCTATATAACATTTCTGCCCAATCACAAGCTTCTGTTCCACCAGCTCCTGAATGAATATCAATAGTACAAGAATTAGCATCATAGTCACTATCAAATAGTAAATATATTTCAAATTGTTCTACTTCTTCTTTTAATTTATCATAATCTTTTACTAATGTCTCTTCTAATTCATTATCTGGTTCTAGGAATAATAGTTCTATTAAATCTAGAGCATTCTTAGTATCTCCTTTATATGAAATTATATTCTCTAAAATTGCATTTATGTTGCTAAGCTTAGAGAAAACGCTTTCTCTTAATTCTTTATTATCCCAAAATCCTTCTTCTAACTGTTTCTTTTCTAATTCTTCTTTTTCTTTTACTTTCTTATCACAGTCAAAGTAACCTCCAAAGTTCTGCTAATTTTTTATCAATCTTTTCATAATTTCTTTTTAATTCTGATAGTTCCATAATAACCCTTCTTTCTATTCACATTTTAACAAATTATTTTTTATTAATCAATTATGTGTATAAATTAGTAATTACTGCATAATATATTAGTGGGAAGGGTTCACGAGTTTAGTGAAGATTCCCATTATATATAGATGATACTGTTAAGTATCAAAAAAACAATGTAATCAAGGTGATTAGATTGTTTTTTCTTTTACTTTAGCTTTCTCAGTAGCTGATACTAATGATAAATCACTACCAAGAGATGCTATTATATCTTCTTTCTTTAATGATGATAATCTTTTTTGTAATAAATCACATTCTTCTCTAGTCTCTGTTTGTGTATAAAGTTTTAGAGAAGGTAATAATATAATCGGTTCTTTACAAATTCCTACTGTTCTTTTTAAGTAATCTAATTGAAAATCTTCTTTTACTTCATCAATTATTCTTAGAGCAGGTAGTAATAGTCCTGTACTTTTATAGTATTCATCTTTAGCAAGTTTTTCAATAAACTTTACTTGTCTTTCACTTTTAGAACTATTAATAGAATCAGCCGCCGTTAATAATTGTTCTTTATTTAATTCTTCTTGATCATATAATAATTCACTTATCCCTCTAGCTTGATACTCTTCTTTACTATTTAAAACTTTACTAGCTAGTTCTAATGATATATCTTCTTTTATAGCTTCATTATTTAATAAGATATTTCGTTCTGCTATTCTTTGATAACTTTCTTTTGACTTTTTTAGTATTATTAGTGACTCTTCTACCTCATTATTCTTATGAATACTAGAACTACACATAACATCTCTCATACAATTAAGTAATACATCATCATTTGTTCTTGATAAGATAAAGGAATAATCTAAAATTTCTTCTTTTGATAAGAATGAATAACATAATAGTTTTCTTAAACCTTTAGAGTATCTATTGGTTATTAAGTCTTTTAATTCTTCTTTAGTAAATTTTCCTTCCTGTATAGTACTAACTGACATTAATTCTAAGATTCTTTCTATTTGTTTTTTATCAGTAGTTTCACTAAGTAATGTTACTATTAACATATTGTCTTTAGATAACTTGACATCATATCCGATATTCTTTAATTTTTCTTCTACTTCTTTTAGCACTTTAAACCTCCAAAATATTACTAAAAATACTATAGCACATATTTAGCTAATTATTAATTATTTTATCAAAAAAATGACCAGTTGTTGAACTAGCCATTAGTTTTTGTTAATACTTTTTGATATGCCGTAGTTTCTCCTTCTTTTACACAATCAACAAAGAATTTATTTCTCATTTTATAATATCCCTGCCAATCATTTCTTTTATTAGTTTTTATAACAGTATGTTCACTTTCAAAATCTAGTTGACTTGATGGCATAATACAGTTATGCATTTTTTCATTTTCTAAATTGACATATAATAAGAAATTATCTTTTACACTAGGAGTAGTACCAAAAGTATCTAAATATTCTTCTAAAGTATATTTACCAATTAAAAACCAAATATCATTAGTTTCTTGTATAACACCTTGCGTATATTTTTCAAGTTCATGAATTGCAATTTCTTTATCATTGTTTAAACTTAAACCATTTTCTAACTCTTCTTTTAAATGCAATAAATGAATATATCTTTTAACTTTAGGATTTTTTTCTAGTTCTTGCATTTCCTCAAAGTTTGATCTAATTATTTCTTTTATATCTTCTATATCTAATCTTAAATTTTCTAAAATTTCTTGTTCCATTTTATTCCCCCAATCTATATATATAAAAAATAACTCAATACACTAATATACTTTAAAAGAACCATTTATATGTATAAATGGCATAATAATTATATAATATTTTCTTTTTTATCACAAGTTATTTTTTTATTTTATCTTAGAAAAAAAGCAAAAACGATACATATTTTATAAGCTATGTATCATTTTTATAATTATATTTCTTCAAACAAATATACATTTTCAGGTAGTTTTAGTTTTTCAAATACTCTTTGTTTTATTAATTTTCCACCCATATGTTTATAAAATTCATTTGTAGGATTAGCTGCTAAACAACCTACTATCATTTTTGTAAATCCCATATTTTTTAATTCTTTAATTGCCATAGCAAATAGCTTTCTACGATAACCTTGTCCTTTATAATCATTTATCAAGTATAAAGCATACAACTCTCCACAATCATTATATTCAGCATCATCAGATACATCTACATTAATAAACCCTACTATTTCATTATTTATTTCAAGAACATATTGATGATTAATATTATTATCAAACTCTTTATAGGAGTTAGTTGCTCTTTCTTGTTCATTTAAATAAAGATTATCTAAAAATTTATCGTTTACTATACCTCTATAAGTTTCATTCCATGCAGTTGTTACTATTTTTGCTACAGAAAAGCAGTCACTCTTTTTTATTTTTCTTATAATATAATCCATATTTTTCTCCTTCACTATATAATGATTATTCTTTAATTTTAATGGTACTTTTGAGTATTTTAAATATATAGTACTTTTATCTTATAAATATTTATATCCCATTAAATAAACTTTTATATCTAATATCAATAGCTATCCTAAATAATAATAAGATAACTCTATGAGCTCAGTAAGAAATAGTATCAAATTAAAATTCTAGAACTAATTTTTTATATAAATTAATTATTAACACAATTATATATAAGTTAATTACTCTTTTCAATATATTTTCTCCTTGTAATTTTTTTGTACTTTCAAGTTAAAGTATAATTAATATAGATACTAACTATAAAAGAAAAAGGCCTTTCTATAGCCTTTCATTAATTATCTTGAAGTATTATTTGTCCATCCATAATTGGTATATTTGGATAGCTTTCATCCATTAATGTAAAGTTTCTAAGTGGAGCTTGAGGATTTGTTATTTCTACAGTTTGGGTTTCTACAGTCATAGTAATTGATTTAACACCATCATCAAATGTATGTCCTCCATCTCCTGCTATTTGTTTGTAATATATTGGATTACTTCCAGTTGCAGCGAAAGGAACATTATTAAATACGGCATTACCATCTTGATTAGTAACAGCTTCTGTTCCAACTATTGCCCCTGTACTATCAGTTCTTATAAACTTTGCACCAACAATATCAACACCAGTATCAGGATCACCTGTATCAGTCACATGAAGAGTTAAAGTTCCTGTAGCACTTATAGTAAAAGCATATGTATCAACACCATCTACCACATTTACACTAGTTGGAGTAAGAGTTGAAGAATCATATCCTCCAACTACTGCTGTAGCATTATAATTTCCGTTAACTAACTCAATACTTCCTTTACCATTTGTTATGTTTATTGTCTGTCTTGCCATAATGTCATTTTACCTCCTTCTATTTTTATATTAGGATAATTCTTATCCATTAGTAAAACTGTAATGAGTTTACCATTACTTTTATTATTAATATTTATATGATAGACTCTATTCTTTTTAGCGATTAAAGATACTTTGATAACTGTTAAATTAGAATATATTATTAGGTTATAAAGTTCATTGTTACATATTGGTATTTTAATTCTTCCTAAATTATCAGTTTTACCTTCAAAAACTACCTTATTACATTTATCCTTTAATTTAACATTTAATTTTACTTCTTTATCATTATAAAGTTTAATATAAATATAATCATTTTTCATATTTCACCTCATTACGCAATATTTTATGAATCAATTTAATATTTGGAAAAAGCATTACTCCTCTACGCTCCAAATTATTAATGTAGAATAATCCTCATCTTCTAATAAATCTTTACTTGGTTTAAGTAATAATCCTTTATCCGTAGAAAAAGTAACATTACTTACACTTATATTTCCACCATTATCACTTGATTCATATATTAGTTTCTTATTAGTCTTTAAAATAATTTCCTCATTATCAAACTTTTTAAAGACTAATGAATCTATTAATACTTTTCCCTCTTTTTCTATCATTGGATTTGTATAATTTAAATATAGTTTCCACTTACTACTATTTATTCTACTATCAACTACTGTTACTACTGTTTGATTCTTTTTAGGTAAAATAAGTGGTTTAATAGATGACGGATTCATACTAAAAGGAATATTCTCTGTTACTCTTAAAAGGGTTAATTCTCCACTAAATGGTACTGTCACTTTTCTTTCGGTATAACAACTATTTAAACAAGATATTACTTTTATTCTTGTATTATCAGGAATAGTAGTATCAAGATCAGCTTCAAATAAACCATTTTCATCAGCAGTTGCTAGTAAGTTTTTACTATCATATTCTATTTTTACATTAGCATATGGTGTGGTATGACCTGATATGGTATTGGTAGAATTGAGGACTGGATGTACATTAGTTTTTAATTGTCCTAGAGTTAATATCTTTATACCTTGAAATTTAAAACTAGTTATATCTGATATTGAGCTTAATTCACTATCAGTAAAATTGTGAGATGTAACTGTAGTAGTATCTTTACTAAAAGAGCCAGTTATTTCAGCAGGAGTATTTTCTTTATACCAGAAAAATGCAGGTTGATCATCTAGTGTACAAGCACTTGTATAATCTAGAGCATAAATCCACATATTAATCCTTGAAAATTTAAAGGAAAAATCAACGGAATTATTGGCATATACTACATTGGCATTTTTAGTATAGATATTCACATATTTAGGATTATCTAATATAAATTTTTGGTTTGTACCTTTAAAATAGATATTATAATTATCAGTTGGAGTAGTCATATAAGTATTTAGTACTGATATACTAGCTCCTTCTAAAACTTTAAAATCACCAAATACATTCCACATAGGGACACGTTGATGGCTCTTTTCTATAAAAGTAAAATTAGCCATTTGTTCAATTATGACATTCCTAGCTCCATGTGTTGTTGTAATAGCAAAACCATTTCCGGTAGTTAAAAGGAATTCTGCTCCATGTCCTACTATTAAATCAAGTCGATTAGTACCATTCATTAATTCTTTATTAGTTGTGATATTTACATTACTATTAGGTACTATTTTAATATAAGATGGTATTACATCATTAAAGAAGAATACTGTGTTGGTAGTGGAATTACTTGTAATTGTTGTATTTCCACCTATTATTATTCTATTAGAATCACATACTTTTTGAGCTGTTACACCATTTGTATCACTGACAGTTATAATAGAATCAATAATCTTTGTTGAACCATAGTAATTATTAGATAGTTCTATACCATTAAAATTAATATTATTATACTCAACAGTTAAGTTAGAATAATTAGGATGAGATGGTACATAAACTACGCTATAGGTATGGGAACTAACTATATTCATATTTTTAAGTATAATTCTTTTATTCGTAGTACTAACCGTTATAACATCCGTACTATCAGTTAAATTATTTGTATAGGTTGCTTTTATATTATTATATGTACCATCAATAGTTACTTTTGTTTTATTAGCATTTATTTTAAATCCACTCGTTAAAGTTATATCATTACCTAAATATACATAATTATAATCATTTGTATTACTTAATACATCTTTTAATTCTTCACTATTAGTTACTACCACTGTATTGTTATTAATTATTTCCATATTATCACTTTCCTTTACCATAAATTATGCTGGAAAAATATTTTGAAATAATCAATTTTCATTACTTTTAATGTATTTTTACAACACTTAATATCGCATTAGTACTTCCGTTAAATGTTATGTTAACTGCCATAGATGGTTTTACATTTAATGTTATTAAATCATCTTTACTTAGTGCTACAATGGTAGATGAACTTATAGAATTAATTATTTGTGCTTGAAACTCACTAGTAAGATTTGTTGCTGGTTGTAATATATCATTAGCTCTTACTGACATAGTTAAAGAACATTCTTCATTGGTAGCACCACATAATGAATAAGATATAAGATAAACTCCATTTTCTTTTATTTTAATTGAATTACCATCTGGATATTCGGTAAGAAAAGCTGCTCCTTTTTCAGGCAAGGGAATAATATTATCTGTTCCTTGAAGTAAAGCAAGTGGAGTAGTAGACATTGAATATCTAATTCCATAAGAAGATACAAATTCTGTTCCTGGTGGTCCGGCTGGTCCTTGTGGACCTCTTTCTCCCGTAGCACCTTTTTCACCCTTTGGAATTAAAAATGCTAAATGATGTACCCAGTTTTCAAAGGTATCCATAACTTGAGCTGGTTCACCTGGTTCTAAAGTTTCTGTCTCATCAATAGCTATATGTTCTGTTCTTCCTATTTCTCCTGGTAATCCCCTTGGTCCCATTTCTCCTTGGTCGCCTTTCTCTCCCTTTGGTATTTTAAAATCTAAAACTACATCAACAGGTGTACCAGTATTTACAACATCAGCATCTTCTGTCGGCTCAACTGTTTCAACATTTCCAATTTGAATAGTGGCTGGTCCTTGGTCTCCTTTTTCACCTTTTATTCCTTGGGGTCCAATATCTCCTTTATCTCCTTTAGGTCCGGGAATTCCTTGGGGTCCTATTTTCCCCTCTATCCCTTGCTCCCCTTTTGGTATTCTAAATCTTAAAACTACATCTTCATTGGTACCAATATTTTCTACTTTAGCTTCTTGATGTGACTCTACTGTTTCTGTAATACCTACTTCTATAGTAGTAGGCCCTTGTATTCCTCTATCTCCTGTATCTCCCTTTTCTCCTTTAGGTCCTGTTGGTCCTTGAATATAACAATTTCTACATTTATCTATTCTTTTTTTTAACTTCTCAAAATTATCATTATTATACATAACAACCTCCTATTAGTATAATATACAAAAATAATAATAATTCTACTGTTAAAGAAAAAAACTATTCCTTTAAATAGTCTATTATAAATATCATTTTGATAAAAATTTTGCTACAGATTTTGCCATTTCTCTTTTACCTTTTGTTGGAACAAAATTATTTATAAATAAATTATCTTCATTATGTTTCAAACCAAAGTAAGCAAAGAAACTAAATACTAAAGCACCAACAAAATTAACAAATAAATCTTTCATAGTATCATTTATACCTATATCCAAATAACCGTTATCTATTGTTTGGATTATATTTCCTTTAGTATCATAAATAACCGTTTTTCCAATATTATCAATTATGACTGGCTTATTTTTACCATCAGGATTTAATGCTACTGATGATATTTCTTGTACAATCGTATCTTTTTGCATATCGAGTTTTAATATTTTATCGCTTCCATATTCAAAAAATTCCCATAATACTCCTATCGTCATAGAAAAACAAAAAGCTACTAAGCACAAATAAAATGGTGATAAATTAATATGTATACTATTATTGTTTAATAAATTTACTAAGGAAAAACCAACAGCTGTTGCTAAAAAACCATTAATTGTATGTAGCATTGTATCCCAATAAGGAATTATTTCATAAAAATTATTAATTTCACCTAATATTTCAGCAGAAAATATAAATAAGTATATAGCTATTTCTAATCCATCTGGCAAAGTTATTTCAAATTTATTTTGAATAAATAATGGTGCAAATAACAATATTAATGATAATAAACATAATAAAGCATTATTTAAATCTCCCCTTATAAGTTGAAGAACCATACATAATATAACTAAAAATCTCAATATTAAATATATAGCTAGAGAACTTCTTTTATTTTCTTTATAAGCCATTTTGATTAATTTTTGAACTTTCATTTTCTTCTCACCCTTTAGTTTTGTAATTTAATTTGTTCTCCTTTATTTAAATAATTTAAGTAGAAATTAATTAAATCTTTATCCATTAAATTTTCAGGTACTTCCTCTGGTTTAAAGAATTTTAATCTTTTAGTTTCAGAATCACCTTTTAAATTATTAACGTCAATATTAGATACTTTTGCTAAATAAAGTGATGTATTGTTATAAACTATATCTCCATTTGGATAACTATTCTTTCTTGATTTACCAGATAATGTATCTATTAGAATAATACTATTTGCCTCTATTTTTAATCCTGTTTCTTCATAAGCTTCTCTTACTGCAGTTTCTCTTAAATCTTCTCCAAGCTCTTGGCATCCTCCTGGTAGTCCCCATTTATTTCTATCCGTTCTTTCTTGAAGTAGTATTTCACCTTTATCATTTTCAATAACAATGGCAGCTCCAGTTTGTATAAAAGGTATATGACAGATTCTACTATCTAAAGCCATCCTAAATAATACTGGATACCCTCCATAATTTTTACTTAAATTTAATAGTTCTTCTTCACTTAAACTTAAAACTAGATTAACAAATTCTTCATGAGTATATTCTCTCATATTTTTTAATTTCATACTACTCTCCTTCATTTAACATTAGGTATTTATATATCTCTCCCCAGTTATTTACATTTATAACTTTTTCTTTATCAACTTTATTTGATGCATTATTTTTAAAATACAACGCACATATTCCATTATCAGCTGCATTTATACAAATATTATCGTCATCATCAATTATATAATCAACATGTTCCTCTAATAACTTCTCTATTTTATGATGTTCATTATTAAATATTTTAATATTTTCAAATCCAATAGTTTTTAATTTTTCTCTTGCTATTTCAGTCTCAAAATCATTTCTAGATGTTACTACAATAAATTTAAAATGATTTTTTAGTTTATTTAATACTATAGCAACACCAGTCATGAAATTTGCTGTAGTTAATATTTTTTCCACATTAGTATTATAAAATTCCTTAAATTCTTCTTCAGTCCAATTATATCTCTTTTGAAATATTCTCTGAGTATTATCTATAATATTATCTTTTCCATTCTTTTCTACATCATATATTTCTGTATATACCCTGTATAAGTTTTCAGAATCAAATACAACTCCATCCAAATCAAGTGCTATTGTTTTCATTTCTATACCTCCAAATATCCATTATATATTATTTTTTTAACTTTCATTTTTCTCTTTCCCCTTTAGTTTTGAAACTTAATTTGTTCTCCTGTATTTAATTCAAATGCAATATCTGGATGAGCATAAGTTCCAATACTATATCTCCCTCATTTTGAAATTATTCCTATTGCTTTAGTCCTTTTTATCCATTGTGTTGGTGACATTGCAAACGAATTTTTACCATACTCAGTTTTAATTTGGTCGAATTCGATCAAATTAAAATTCTGATTATGAATTTCTTCCCATAGGACGATATAATCAATATTATTTATTCTTCTTAACCAGTTTTTAACTGTAAAAGATGGATCATTTGAGTTTTGATACTTTGCTGAATCAGTTAAAGAAATATAATTAACATTTCCAACTCTTAGTATTCCTACTTTATTTTCTTTAACTATTATTTCTACTGTTACTAAATCTTTTTTCTCATTCCTACTTAGATTTTAAAAGATATTAACAAATATAATTATCGTTCACACCTTTATTTTACTACATAATTTTAATTTTTGTGAACAAGTTTTGAAATAAACACAAGTCAAAGCACTATGTTAATATCATTTTAGATAATTTTTTAGTTGTAATAACTCCATTATTATCTTCTATAAGTTGTAAAATTTATTTTTCTTTATTCATAAGTATTATTTTCTTTTAATTTTATAATTATATCTTCAAAAGAAAAATGTTATCACATTTAATGGGATAGCATTCCTTATTTTATGCAGGCTTGCGAGCTTATTTGCCACAACATTGTTTATATTTTTTTTCCTGAACCACACGGATGCAATGTTTTGCAATTCTGAGATCTTAAATACTATTCTAATCCCTTTAAAACACGTTATTTTATGTTAATTTACATTAAATCGTTTTTGGCAAAACTCTACTAAAATGTAGATAAAAATTTATTTTAGTTTTCCATAATACATGTCACTAAAGATTCCTTCTTTTTCAATCAATTCATCATATTTTCCACTTTCTTCAATCTTACCTTTATTCAATACAATTATTCTGTCGCAATTCTTTAAAGTAGTTAATCTATGGGCAATTGCTATTATAGTAGTATTGTTTTCTTTTTGTAATTTTTCTATTTCACTTTGAATATGTTTTTCTGATGTGTTATCAAGAGCACTTGTTGCTTCATCTAATATTAATATTTTAGGCTTTCTTAAGAATATTCTTGCAATTGCAATTCTTTGTCTTTGTCCTCCTGAAAGATTATTTCCACCTTCAGATATTAATGTATCGAATTTTTCTGGTAGTTCTTCTATATAATCAAGTATATAAGCTTTTTTAGCAGCTTCTTCTACTTCTTCTATTGATACTTCTCTATTAATTCCATAAGTAATATTTTCATAAATTGTTCCAGCAATTAAAAATGGGCTCTGAGGAACTAAGGCAATTATATTAGAAATATCTTTTCTATTTAAGTTATCAATATTTGTATCATCCAAAATGATAGTACCATCTGCTTTTTCTAATTTACAAATTGATTTAATTAATGATGATTTACCGCATCCTGAAGGACCAGCTATTCCTAAAT